>CAMNNN010000019.1 GCA_946545505.1 uncultured Clostridia bacterium | reverse complement strand
GGATGGGCTGAGAAGCTCGGTACTATCGATACCTGGTTTAAGATTATCCAGAACATCGGTCTTATCCTGTTTGTTACTTCAGTAGGTCTTATCGCAGGTCCTACATTCTTCAAGAACCTTAAGAAGAATGCCAAGTCATATATTCTTCTCGGACTTCTCATCATTGCATCGGGAAGCCTTGTTACAGCCCTCGTTACTATACTTGTTCCCAATATGACTTCTGCCATGGCAGTAGGACTTATGTCCGGAGCCCTTACAAGTACACCTGCTTTCGCAGCGGCTCAGGGCGCTCTTGAAGGTTCCGAGTTCTACAGCGAGATTGCAGTAGGTCATGCTGTTGCTTATCCTTTCGGCGTTATCGGAGTAGTTCTGTTTGTACAGATCATTCCGAGACTTATTAAGGCAAACATGGATCATGAGAAATCTCTCCTTGCACCTGTAGGTGATTTCGACGGTGAGAAGTCCATATCCACCAAGCTGTTCACACTTGATAAGTTCGGATGCGGAGCTTTCGCTCTTACTGTTATGGTAGGACTCATTCTCGGAAGCATCACGATCCCTCTTCCGGGCGGTTCATCATTCAGCCTCGGCGCTACAGGCGGCCCGCTCATCATGGGTCTGATCTTCGGTCACTTCGGCCATATCGGCAAGCTCGACCTGAAGGTTAAGGAGCACCTGCTCTCCATCTTCCAGGAGTTCGGTCTCGTACTGTTCCTTATCGGTGCAGGTATCGAGGGCGGCGCTGCATTCGTAGACACACTCAGGGTTTACGGCGGACTCCTCTTCGTATGGGGTGCTCTCATGACGATCGTACCTTTGTTTGTAGGCTTCTTCTTCGCGAAGTATGTGCTTAAGCTCAGCTTGCTTAACAACCTCGGTTCCATCACAGGCGGTATGACAAGTACACCTGCACTCGGTGCTCTCATCCAGTCCTCCGGAACTTCAAACGTTGCTTCAGCTTACGCAGCTACTTACCCGATCGCCCTCGTATCGGTAGTACTTGCATCACAGTTCTTAACTTACATCCAGTAAGCGAAGCTTAAAACTGATACCTTACTTTTACACCTCTTTCTTAGGGAAGAGGTGTTATTATATTTGCATGGAAAACTTGTACGGAAACCACTATTACAGGCTTCTTGCCTTCAAGGACGACCTCGAAAGGCAGCTTGGCAAGATGGAACAGACTCTTGAGGCCTTCAGCGGCACCAACATAATCGACCACACGATGGGCCGTCTTAAGAGTGAACAGAGTGTTCTCGAGAAATGCCACAGGAAGAATATCGAACCTACACCGGACAACATCGTTAAGGGGATCCGCGACCTCGTTGGAATAAGGATCGTCTGCACTTTCGTTGACGACACATATAAGGTAAGAGACGCGATAAGAGAGTTCAATAACATTGAAGTGGTCGAAGAGAAGGATTACATCTCGAATGCCAAGCCCAACGGTTACAGAAGCTACCATATGATAGTGAAGAATAAGGAAGGATACTTCGCTGAGATCCAGCTGCGCACCATATCAATGGATACGTGGGCGGCTCTCGAACACGACATAAAATATAAGAAGGATATTAACGTTAATAAGAACCTTATTACGGCCGAACTTAAAAGGTGCGCCGACGAACTTGCATCGACCGATATATCGATGCAGACCATAAGGAACATGATTAACGGACAGATGTAAATGAAGATTTTACTTGCAGAGGATACGAAGGATCTGAATCATGCGGTGACTGTCCTGCTTCAGCATGAAGGATTCGATGTGGATACGGCTTTCGACGGGCAGCAGGCCCTGGACCTGATTGCTGAAGGTGGCTACGATGCGGTCATACTCGACATCATGATGCCGAAGGTCGACGGGATTACGGTCCTTACCAATATGAGACAGAAACATAATATGACTCCCGTCATGCTGCTGACGGCCAAAACCGACATTGATGACAGAGTGGCGGGACTTGATGCCGGCGCAGATGATTATCTGCCGAAGCCCTTTGCCATGAAGGAATTCCTTGCCAGGGTGAGGGCCCTTGTCAGAAGAGGCGGTAGTGATGATTCCAGGGATAAGATAATGTATGCGGGACTCGTTCTTAACGGCGAGGATCTGTCGTTAAGTTCAGAAAATACAGTCAGACTCTCATTAAAGGAATACGAGTTGATGAGAGAGTTCATGAAGAATCCCGGACGCGAACTGGCAACCGATTATCTGCTTTGGAAGATCTGGAACAACGAGAAGGAAGCCGATGAGGATACGGTCTGGTTATATGTGTCTTATCTTAAAAATAAACTCCACTCGATCGTGACAGATGTAACTATAACCGGTGACAAGGGCGGAACATTTATACTGACGGAATGAATAACAGGACCATCGAGAGAATAAAGAAGAGATTTATCGGAATCGCGATGCTCGCGATATTCCTCGCCATGGTCTTCATCGGCGGTGCTATCCTGCTTACGAGTTTCTTCGTGTCGAGAAGTGCGATCAGAAGAGGCCTTGATCAGCTTATTCTGAACGAGGCATATCTTAAGGACCGCGATCTGTCAGAGTACTATTTTGACTCGCCGGATATCACGGATATATTTAACACTCAGGTCGGCGATCAGGCTGACTTCTGGCTCGTCCGTTATGATGCGGAAGGCCAGCTTCTGTCCGTTGACGGACGCTATCCGGGCAACAGCTATACATTCTTCCTCGGCATGGCCGACGAGATCAAGGAAGGTCCGGAAGGTTACGGAAGACAGGGCAGGATCTGGTATAAATATGCCGACACATTAGACGGCAGTATAATAGCATTTATAGATACGACAGGTGAGATCTATGCGATCAACCGACTTCTCTTTATCACTCTTATCGTGTGCCTCGCAGGTCTCGCGGTTACATTTATTCTCGTCACGCATTTCGCTGATTACGCGGTCGCTTCCGAAGCTGAGAACCTGGCCAAGCAGAAGGACTTCATCACCAATGCGAGCCATGAGCTTAAGACGCCTCTCGCGGTGATCCGTGCCAATACCGAGATGAGCCAGATGCTTAACGGCGAGGACGAGTGGTCGGTATCTACCATGAAGCAGATCGACCGCATGAACGGCCTTATCGCCAATCTCGTTATGATATCCAAGGCTCAGGAACTCGAGGACACGAGGGAGATGAGCGAGATCGATGCGGGCGACATTGTGAACAGCACGGTGAAGACCTTCGAGCCTGTCGCGCTCCAGTCAGGAATCACACTTGAGAACAAAGCTTCCGGGAAAGTTACCATCACGGCGGATGCGAGCAAGATCATGCAGCTTACCACGATACTTCTCGACAATGCCATCAAGTACTGTGACGAGAACGGCACGGTAAGGGTGGAGCTCGTGTCACAGCGAAAAGGTCTGCGCCTCACCGTGAGCAACAGCTACAAGGACGGAGCCAACGTAGACTGCAATAAGTTTTTCGAGAGGTTTTACCGTGAGGATAAGTCGCACAACATCGACAAGGGCGGCTATGGCATCGGTCTGTCCATAGCCGAGAACATCTGCCGTCAGTATAACGGAGACATACGCGCGGCGTGGAAGAACGGTGAAATATCCTTTACCTGCACCCTCCATTGATTATTGTGAGAGTGTCAAAAATCAGTTATATTATTTACGCTTTAGCATTTATTCAAATGGAGGGATTTGTATGAAAGCAAAGACGTTGATGGCTTCGGCTGTTTGTGCTTCTATGATCTTAACGGTCGCAGGATGTGCATTTTTTGATAAGGACGATGACGGTGTTCTTGCTGCAGCTGAAGACTATGCAACAGCTGTTACCAAGGTAAAGACAGGCGATATCGCCGAGCTGCTCTACGGCGGAGAAGATCTTGAGGACGATATCGAAGCATATACATCCGGTTCTGAAGTTGAGACACCTGACGGATATTCTGATGTGGTTTCCGCTATCGCAGGTACGATCTCATACGAAATTAACGAGGAATCTGTAGAATCTTCCAGGAAGAACGCAGAGGGAAGTATTGATATCACATGGACACTCGTTGACTACGAGGCGGTGTACGAATCGGTAACCGAAGAAGGAGGGGATCTTGATGCATTCATCGATGCCCTCAGTGCTGACGGTGCGGTTACGATGGAGAGCTCCCAGACTCTTGACTTCGTATATGATGGCGGTGCCTGGAAGGTAGATGACGGCAACCTTAAGGATCTGTATGAGGTTTATGACTTCTATTCAGCCGCTCTTAACTACGTATTCATACCTCCGCTCAACGATTATATCGATTATACGGAGTGGTACTACTCCAATAACGGCGTATATAACAACTTCAATCAGATCGAGCTCGACATCATTACTACTGCTGAGGGGGATGATGTTCCTTTCGAGTTCACATATGAGTACTATCTTGACGGTGAGCTCATCTTCACCAGCGGCGAATGCGACGATCAGGGTCACTGGATTGAAGCTTACTATGGTCCCGTTTATGATCCCAATGCTCAGACAGACGAGATGGGCAATCTGGTACCCGGCCAGTACAGATGTGTGATCTATGACCTCGCAGGCCATGTTCTTGCAGACGATACATGTACTGTTGAGACGACGGAGATCGGCAGTGCCGATGCCAGTATGATTGATTCCGTAGAATGGTATTTCTCTAATAACGGTGTTTACACAAACGATACCAGAATTGAGCTCGATATCCTTCCTACGACGGAGGGTCAGAATGTAGTATGGACATTCTACTATGAGTACTACCTTGACGGTGAACTCATATTCACAAGTGATGTCTGTACAGACGAGGGATTCTGGATAGAGGCATATTACGGACCATATTATGACTCTGAGGCGCAGTTGACTGAAGATGGTTATCTTGTGCCCGGTGAGTACACATGTATCATATATGACCTCGACAATAATGTGCTTGCTGAATCCACCTGTACAGTTGAAGTGTTCTGACATCAAAGTGACTGTTTAGTAAAATAAACGGGTTTCGGATAATACCGGGACCCGTTTTTGTGAACGAACTGTTACGGACAATTAGACATTAAGTAAACTTTGTTTTATAATAATCACAGCGCTTTAAGGCGCAAGATTGAATGGAGGATATAATATGAAAGTCGATTTTAAGAAGTTGACAGCATCTGCAGTCTCAGTTGCTATGATCGCTTCCCTTTCCGGATGCGCTATGTTCGACAAGGACGATGATGCAGTTCTTGCAGTTGCCGAGGATTATGCTGAGGCAGTAGTTAAGATCAAGCCCGCTGATATCGTTGAGCTCTTGGTTGATCCTGACGATGATCTCCAGGAGAACATCGAAGGTTTCGTAACAACTGAGGGTTATTCCGATGATTACGCAGCTATCTGTGATGCTATCGCAGGCACACTTTCTTACGAGATTGATGAGGAGTCCGTTGAGTCTTCTAAGAAGAACGGCGAGGCTAGTGTTGACATCACATTCTCTATTGCCGACTATCAGGCTGCTTATGATGATGTTACAGCTGACGGCGGAGACCTCGATGCTTTCATCGCTGCTATCGGTGATGCTGACAAGACAGAGATCAATCAGACAATCGAGTTCGCACTTGAAGATGATGAGTGGCTCGTAGATGACAGCAGTGCTAAGAATGTTCAGGAGATCTATCAGTTCTATCTTGATGCTTTTGATTTCTCATTTGCAGCTGATCTTATCGAGTATGTTGATTCTACAGAGTGGTACTACTCTGACAACGGTGTTTACACAAATTACTCCGAGATCGAGCTCGACATCATCACAACTGATGAAGGTTCTGAGGTTCCTTTCGAGTTCACATATGAGTACTATCTCGACGGTACTCTCATCTACACAAGTGATGTATGCACAGACCAGGGTCATTGGATCGAGGCTTACTACGGTCCTTCTTATGATTCCGCTGCAGCTATGGAGAACGGTTGCCTCGTAGCAGGTCAGTACAGATGCGTAATCTATGACCTCGCAGGCAATGTTCTTGCTGATGAGACATGTACAGTTGAGAACGGCGGCGGTGCTGTAGTTCCTTCCGGCGACGGTGACATGGAAGAGATCTGGGCTAACGGTATCAACGATTACTGGTATTCCTATTCTGATGGTTCCGGCTATGCTATGGGTGAGGGTGATTACGGTACATCTGAGACTGTTATCGAGTACACATGTGAAGTTACAGACACAGCTAACCTTGCATACTACCCTGTATACTACGAGGTATACTTCTCTGCTTCCGGCGATATGGACGATGCTGAGTGCGTATACACAGGTACAATCACACCTTCCGAGTATACAAACGGTTACTTCTATGAGTTCCAGTATGTCGAGAACGACGGACTTGAGGCAGGTACATATTGGTTCCTCGGCGCATCTGATCCTAACGGTTCTTCCGTATTCTTCAACGTTGAGGCTACAGTTTCCTGATAGTCTGACCTGATATAAATCAGATATGACAAGAGCTCCGGGTTAATACCCGGAGCTTTTTATATTCACAGAGATCTTAATTGATGAATATACATCCGCAATTGTATAATTGTCGTATGGGCCGAAGCAGGATTAAAGTGATCATAGCGGGCATAACGGCGATGATTCTCATCATCGCGACAATATCCGTTCTTCTTATTTTACGGAACAGGGAAGAGGGCGGGAAAGTCCCCGTACTCGAGACTGCAATCCCGTCAGGCACAGTCATGCTGACTCCGATGGAATCTACAGAGGAGACCTCACAGGAGCCCGCACAGGACGATTATTCTTCATATCCTCTTAATAATGCAGCCGACTGTCAGGCCGTCATTGATGCTTATGCGGCTGATCATGGTATTGATCCTTATTCATACCCGATTGAAATAACTAATCTTCTGATGTCCAATCATGAGACGCTCGACTTTGTTCTTCATTATCCTGAACTTGCAGGCACACAGGACGGGCCAGATTATCCGGGCAGCATCGATATGTCTGACTTCACTCCCCTTAGAGTTCCGGAGTATTATCAGTTCGATATCAGGTGGGGTTATAAGACCTACGCCGATAATGTTATGGCGGTTACGGGAAGCGGCCCTACCGTATTGTCTATGGTGGCGTCATACCTTACCGGTAATGGTGATATGAATCCCGCGTGGATGGCAGCGTTCGCCGAGAATAACAACTATACGATGGAAGGCGGCACCAACTGGTCTCTCATGAGTGACGGCGCCATCGGTCTCGGTATCGATGTAACTCCTATCAATGCCGATCAGGACAGAATCGAGCGTAATCTTGATGTAGGTAACCTCGTCGTATGCCTCATGGGCCCCGGCGATTTCACCGATTCAGCTCAGTATATAGTTATCGTCGGTTATTCGGAAGAAGGGTATGAGATAAGAGATCCGGGAAGCCGGTCGAGAACAGCTCAGACATGGAGCTTTGACACGCTTGCTCCGCAGATGAACGGCTGCTGGATCATGCGAATTCTCTGATAGTTTCAGAAAGATCGGACGAGGAAGGAAGTCCCTGCACACGTACTGCACACACGGCACAGGCATTCGAGAAATCGAGTGCCTTTCTGTAATCGTGCGTCTTATCGAACATATAAGTGAAAGCAGCGAGCATGGTGTCTCCTGCTCCTATGGTGCTCACTACATCAGTCTTGATTCCCGAAGACTCGAGAAAAACTCCGTCCTCCGTAAGAAGACACGCGCCGTTGCTTCCAAGCGACACGAGCACATTACGAGCCCCTGCTTCTATCAGCTTCGATGCGGCACTTCGTATCTCAGGCACAGAGGAACCGGTGTTGATGTTCATGCCGGTAAACTGCGCAAGCTCGTATGCATTGGGCTTAATGAGGAAGGGCTTGAATGGAAGACACTTACGCAGCATTTCGCCTTCGCAGTCTAGGATGATCCTGACGGACGGATCCTTCTCAAGCACAGCCTTTATGATAAGCGAATAAGTGTCAGCAGGACATGACGAAGGGACAGAACCGGATAAGAAAAGTGTATCGAATTCTGTATTGAGGATGTAACCGATCAGTCTGGTGATATCCCCAGGGCCGATCTCGGGCCCTGAACCGTTGATCTCGGTCTCGATACCGGACTCGTCACGGATCTTAAGGTTGATACGGGTATTGCCCGGGACATCAATAAACGACGCAGCTATTCCTTCTTCGGTTACCGTACGCACTACCTCCCGGCCTGTGAATCCCGCAGCGAACCCCGAAGCGGTGACGGGAGCGGACAGGCGGTGGAGGATTTTCGCCACGTTGATACCTTTGCCGCCGCCTTCGAACCTCTCTCCAAAGCAGCGGTTCACCGCAGGTGCCTCGGAAGAACCGCAGTTTAATGTCTTTACTGATGCATAATGATCAATCGACGGATTCAGCGTCAGAGTCAGGTACATAGATATCTTCTTCGCTTAAGTTCGACAGTCTTACGGCAAGTGCGCACTCGATCCTCTTACGGAAGAGCTTGCAGCCGTATTCGTAGATCTCTTTAATATCGCCGCCTGCGTGATAAGCGTTGGCAGCACAGCCACCGGAGCAATAGAGCTTGGCCCAGCAGTCCTTACAGCCTTCTCTTGTGTAGCAGTTAACCTGAGCGAACTCGTAGCTTAAGTCCTTGCCGTGTTCATCGAATCCGTTATAGATATCGCCGAGCTTCATCTTCTCGTCCCCGACAAACTGGTGGCAGGGATAAAGGTCGCCCCAGGGAGTGACGGCAACATATTCGGTTCCTGCTCCGCATCCGGAGATTCTCTTATAGATGCAGGGTCCGCATGTAAGATCGAGCATATAGTGGTAGAACGTGAATCCGTTACCTTCGGAATTACGCTTGATCATCTCGCGGGCGAGTTCTTCATACTGCTCCATCAGTATAGGCAGATCTTCTTCAGTCAGGCAGGAGGGGGAGTCGGGAGAAGTTACTACCGGCTCCATCGACAGCTCCTTGAAGCCCAGATCTGCCATGTGCTTGATATCGTTAACGAAGTCGGTATTGAAATGAGTATAAGTGCCTCTCATGTAATAGCTCTTATCTCCTCTGGCTTCTACAAACTTCTTGAACTTAGGCACGATAACGTCATAAGAACCGTTGCCCTTATAATCCACGCGGAATCTGTCATTAGTTTCCTTACGGCCGTCGAGACTCAATACGACGTTATGCATCTCCTGGTTACAGAAATCGATAACATCGTCGGTTATATTAACGCCGTTGGTGGTGAGCGTGAATCTGATATTCTTTCCCGCATCCTTCTCGATGGAACGGCCGTACTTGACCAGCTGCTTTACGACTTCCCAGTTCATGAGCGGCTCTCCGCCGAAGAAGTCAATATCGAGATTCTTATGGTAACCCGAGTTCTCTATAAGGAAGTCGATGGCGCGCTTGCCGGTCTCAAAGCTCATAAGTCCGCGCTCACCATGGAAATTTCCCTGTGCCGCGAAGCAGTAAGAGCAGTTCAGGTTGCATGTATGTGCCACATGAAGGCAGAGAGCCTTAAGAGTCCACTTCCTTTTCTTAAGGTCATAAGCGATATCTCCGTACTTATCGGGGGCGAAGAGTTTGCCGTCAGCCTTAAGTGCCTCTATATCTGCGATACATTCGTCAACATCTTCTTCAGTAACATCGAACCTGGAAGTGATGGCTGCTGCGATCTCGTCACGTGTGTTATTCTCATACATCTGAATGATCTCATATGCGACATCATCCACCATGTGGATCGATCCTGAGAATACGTCGAGTACTATGTTCTTGTCGTCAAATTTATAACAGTGTATCAATGGTTGCTCCTATATAGGGGAATTAAAAAGGTCTCATAATTACATTACGAGACCCCTTTGTTCTGATTAGTTAACGGAAATCCTATAATCAGGACTTCTTCTCGCAAGCCTGGTTAGCAACACCGCAGGATGTCTTGCATGCTGACTGGCAGGATGTCTGGCACTCGCCGCAGCCGCCTTCCTTAACGGACTTACCAAGATCGCGGGTGTTGACAGTGATAATTCTTGACATATCAAACTCCCCCTTTAATTTACTTCAGCTATTTTACTTTAGAAAGCCGAGCCGTGTCAACTGCACACGACTTTCACTGAATCTGCTCCGAGCAAAGCCAGACGGTCCTCCGTGATCTTCTGTCCCGGTATCAGAAGAGGTATTCCGGGCGGATACTTGAAGCAGTAGTCTGCGGATATCTTTCCTATGCTGTCCTCGGCGTTTGTGAGTATGCTTGCGGCCCGGGCGGCATCCCTGACGGACATGAGCATCTCAGGGCCGGATGCGGGGAGGACATAGTCAAATTTTTCCGTCACGGTTCCTTCAAGGCCTTCATCGATATCCATCAGCGCCTGCGCGAAAACCTTGAGACTTCCGTCAGTATCGCCTATGCCGGTCATGGCTATGACATGCGTTCTGAATGAGGCCTCTGTCTCTATATGTCTGCGCCTCAGTTCACCGGCAAGTTCATTGCCGTCCATCACGCCTTCAGTGAGTATAACAAGCTTTGACATATCGGCTCCGGGGTAGGAAAACAACTTCAGGTGACGTAAGCCGCCCAAAGCTTCGCGGCACTTTATCAGTGCGGATACCCATGGAGAGACGATGGACGCATCAGTCTTCAGATCATTTACGACACGGGCAATTCCTTCCATGAGAATATACGACGGACTCGTTGTCTCGAAGATATCCATATAGTGACGGATGAGTCTGTCGCTTATCATGTTGCCGTATGTCAGCAGAAGAGCAGTCTGCGTCGGTGCGTGCAATGTCTTATGGATACTTTTGATTACTGCATCAGCCTTTGAAGAAGCAGGGAAATAAGGATCAAGTCCCAAGTGTGCTCCGTGTGCTTCATCGACGATAACGGCGACTCCACGCTCGTGTGCCATACCGGCGATGGCATCTATATCGCTCACGACTCCTTCATATGTCGGTGAGGTGATAACGACAGTTTTTATCTCAGGATCGTCATCAAGCATCTTACTGATCTTCTGTGTGCTTATGTCTAGACAGAACGGAAAAGCGGAAGAAGCACCGGGGTAAACCACGGAGAACGGAGAATCGATCAGTTCCAGAGCATGCCATACCGATACATGACAGTTGCCTGCTATCAATATCTTTCCACGAACACTTGCCGCCATCAAAGCTGACAGTATCAGGGCGGTTGCCCCGTTAACGGACATAACGCAGGAAGATGCATGCCATACCGATGCGGCATCTGTCTCGACATCCTTCAGCACGCCCGAAGGCGCGTGAAGATTATCGAAGCCGTCTATCTCGGTGATGTCTTCGCGAAGATAAGATGGCACGAAGTCCGTATTACGCTTGTGTCCGGGCATATGCATCGGGATCACATTGCTGTCTGCATTGTCGCGAAGTCTGTCTTCAAGATCGCTCATAAAGTCCTTTACATAGAAACCCCGCCGTTATAAAAGCGGCGGGGAAAAGAAATGGAGTATAAAGAATGATTTTACTTAGGGTCAATAACTGTGAAGCTGTAGCTTGCAACAGTATCAGGATTCTCATAAACACTTGTCTGAAGATCTACAGCAGTCTTGAGGATAAGTGTGTAAGGTGAGAGGTTGCCGCCCAAAGGAGCCAGGTTAGTAGCATAGCTGATAGCCTGAGCCTCATCGTCGGAGAGGAGCATATACTGGGAAACCAGATAGAGGCTTCTTACGCCGATATCCATATGAACCAGCTTAGGGTTAATGGAGTAGGAGTTCTTGGGTGCCGAATCTGCTGAAGTTGTGATACGTGTCGAGAAGGAGAGGCCTAATGCAGATCCGGGTGTGGAACTCAAGGTCTCCTTAACGAGGAAATAAGGCTTTCCTTCGATACCGACCTTACCTACATCGTGGA
>CAMNNN010000018.1 GCA_946545505.1 uncultured Clostridia bacterium | reverse complement strand
TGGATCTGACCGCCCATCGTTGCCTAAGCCGTAGTCTTACCCAAAATGATGATCACCTCGTCGCCGCTGACCGCCTCGTCCTCGGAGAACAGGTTGCCCTCTTCGTCCTTCTTGATGATATGGAGGATCTTCGCATCACAGTCGAGTGAATCGTAGCCTAAGTACTCAGTAACGGATGTATCGGCTGTTACCTCGGAAGGAAGAGCCGTTCCGCCCCATGCGGTATCGACCTTCTCCTTGGTTGCAGCTCTTGCAGCATCCTTCTGCTTCTTCATGGAAGTCTTGAAGCCTTCCTCATCTACGGAAAGTCCGGCGTCCTTTGCTATCTCCTTGGTAAGATCGAGAGGGAAACCGTATGTATCGTGAAGCTTGAAAGCATCCTCACCTGCAAGCTCAGCCTTGCCTTCCTTCTTTGCATTCTCGATCATCTCATTGAGGATCTCTGTTCCCGCAGCAACCGTTCTGTGGAATGCTTCTTCCTCAAGAGCGATTATCTTCATGATGTAATCGTGTCTTGCAGCAAGGTCAGGATATGCATCCTTGTTCTGGTCGATTACGACTTCTGCAACCTCTGTAAGGAACAGTCTCTCGATGCCGAGGAGGCGGCCAAATCTTGCAGCTCTTCTCATGAGTCTTCTCAATACGTATCCGCGGCCCTCGTTACTCGGAAGAACACCGTCGGAGATCATCATTGTGGAAGATCTCATGTGGTCCGTGATAACACGGATAGCTACGTCGTCATCGTGGTTAGCATGATATGTCTTGCCTGCGATATTGCAGACTGTATCAAGAATCTTTCTTACCGTATCTACCTCGAAGAGGTTATCTACACCCTGCATTACGCACGCAACTCTCTCGAGGCCTGCACCGGTATCGATATTCTTCTGCTTCAAAGGAAGATAGGAGCCGTCCTCCTGACGGTCGAACTGTGAGAATACGAGGTTCCAGATCTCGACGAATCTGTCGCACTCACAGCCGGGCTTACAATCGGGCTTGCCGCAGCCGTGCTCGATTCCTCTGTCGAAATAGATCTCGGAGCAGGGGCCGCAGGGACCTGTACCGTGTTCCCAGAAGTTATCCTCCTTGCCAAGTCTCGTGATCCTCTCCTCGGGGATGCCGATCTTATCTCTCCAGATAGCGAACGCCTCATCATCCTCCTCGAATACAGAAGGATAGAGCTTCTCGGGCTCGATCTCAAGATTCTGTGTAAGGAACTCCCATGCCCACGGAATAACCTCATCCTTGAAGTAGTCTCCGAATGAGAAGTTACCGAGCATCTCAAAATATGTACCGTGTCTGGATGTATGACCTACGTTCTCGATATCGGGAGTACGGATGCACTTCTGGCATGTCGTAACTCTCTTTCGCGGGGGTGTCTCGGCTCCCGTAAAGTACGGCTTCATAGGCGTCATTCCCGCATTGATAAGAAGGATCGAAGGATCGTTCTGAGGTACAAGCGAGAATGAAGGCAGTCTCAAGTGTCCCTTGGACTCGAAGAATGACAGGTATCTTTCTCTAATCTCATTTAAGCCGAGAGGTTCCATATATATAACACTCCTTTTCTTTTAAACCTATGAATTGTAGCACACTTCCAGTGCCTTTTTAAGATACTGCTCGTAGCGATTTTTGACCTCTTCGTCATCAATGGTCATATTGACGCCTTCGTACATACAGACTTTGAACAATTTATCGAAGAAAGGCGGGACGAGACCGGCCTCCACTGTGAACTTGATGGAGCCGTTCGAGATCTTATCGGATATGATAGTCGTCTTCATATCCTCTGAGAAACCCGTATATGCCTTGAGGAGCTCCTTCTCGTTGTCGCTCGACAGCGTGATCGTAACGAATCTGTCGTCCTTACCCTTGAACGAATAAGCGTCTATCGAGGTCTTCACATACTTTTTAAGAACGTCATCCCTGTCACCCTTGAAGCCGATATACTTCTCGGCGGGATTGAAGTTAACTCTTCTCATTCGGTCGAGTCTGTATGTCTTGATAGCATCGTTCTTGCTCTGCCCCTCTTCCACGGCAGCATTATCAACCGCTATGAGATAATAGTGGGATTTCTTGAAGTCGAGTCCGAGCGGAGACACATGCTTCTCAGAGGTTCCTCTTATTCCGGAAGCTACGAGATAACCGTACTCGAATGTCAGCACGAGGTCGTCCTCGATAGCACTTCTTATAGTGTTCAGCAGATACATCGACTTTTTCTGAACCTGTCTGTCATCATGAGGAACAATCGAATTATATCCCGTCTTGAAGTAAGTCGGATACATCTCCTTGATCTTCTCGCACAGGCCACTGTCGATGAAGTCAGTGGCATTTATGGCATCGACGATAAGTCTTGCCTCGTCGTAAGTCAGGTCGCCCTTGACCTCGCCTCTCTTATATGTCTTGCCGTCGAGTTCGATCCACGGAGCATTCTCATCACAGATGCCCACTGAGCGGGCGAACTCGTTGATTCTGTCGATATCGGAATAGATGGACTTTCTCTCGAACTCCGCTCCGGTCATCTCATTGAGGTACGCCATCATGTCGGCCATGGTCGTTCCGTCACCCGGCGCCTCGGTCTTAACATATTTTCTGAAGTAATGATAAAGATAAAGAAGTTTAAGCTTGGAATACTCAGTATTAGGCATATAATAACCTCCCCGCAGTAGTACTATTAATTGTACACCACGGGGAGGCCTTAATATGTTACATCTTGTACTGTCTGTTGATCCTCACTTCAGGCCGTGCGTCCGTCAGATACAGGTAAAGCAGGAACACCCACTCGAGCGGCTTCATCATAAGGTATATGATATCCGCCCGGCCCGGCGTCGTTATGATTCTGCTTAACGGGTAGCCGTAAGTGTCGTAAACATGACGGATCCACCTGTGAAAGCGCGGGAAATGTTCCGCGATAGACTCCTCGAAAGCATTAGCGATACATAACTGTCTGTTAACCACTATGACCGTCCCGCGTCTTCTGCCGAGTCTTACCGGCTTAACCAGGCTCTTATGTCCGCCCGCTGCGACAGTACACAGATAGTGTCCCTCATATTCGAGCGGCGGAGGCGGAATCTGCTGCGAGAATGTCCAGTCGGCAGTGTCCGTGAAAGCTTTGACGGGGGCGTCCAGCCCCTGCCCTGCAAGAACTGCAATTATCTCTATCAGTGCCGCCACAGCGAAAAGCGTAATGAATACCGGCAGCGAGTACTGGGACATACGCGTCACTTTCATGTAGAGCCACATGAGACTCTTGCGGTCTTCGAATTCATCCTTCCTCACACTTAAGTACTCTGACTGAGCCCGCATATTGCTTCTGACCGCATCAACGGACAGGATAAGAATATTAAAGTGATAGACGTAGAACAATATGTGTATCGGATGATAAAAATTCTTTGTAAGCTGTATAGCAAACACGATACCGAATGCATTGAGAAGTATTACAAATGCCGTGGATAAAACCGTTACCAGAGGAGGCATCCGCTCCGGTCTGCCGTATATCAGAGCGAATAATCCGATGAAGCCTAACATACCGCATAGAATCACCGGCCAGCAGTATTCACCCGACAGCGGGTAATGAAGCTGAAAAGGATATATCGCTTCATACCATTCGCCTTCTATGTCGAACAAAGCGAGCAGCGCCAAATACAGAAATCCGCCGATTCCAACGGTCAATGTGCTCGCGACGATCCGGCTTTTCCTGGCATCTCTGACAAAGTTGATAATATTCCATAGAGTAAATCCCAACGGAATTATGACCGCTATGGTAATTACGATAAGTGCGTCAATAATAATCGTTATTAATTCATCCGCATGGAGCATATTAATCACCCCTCTCCTCTACACGGACAGATATATCATCATCCCTTCCTTCAGGAGAACCGGGATTACGTGCACCTATATGTATGTTGACGATTCCCGTCCCTTCAGTAACAGTAAAACTGTCTGCATCAGGTGAGAGATCTATGCCGTCGGTCGTTCCGTCAGTCCAGGTGACTGTCAGAGTGATATCGCAGCCTTCCCTGACTCTGTAAAGATTGAACAGATCCTCCGCCGCATAGGACTCACCTGCATATATGTATTCGATCTCATCTTTCGGATTAATACTTACGCATTTATTGTTGTAATCCCATGCAGCCCAGATCATGGCGCCGGTAAAAACTGCAGCTGCCGCAGCCCATACAATGAGGATTATCTTGAATACTGATGAGCCTCTCATGTGTTTATCCTCCCTTACGACGACATGATAGCACGCCTTTCATCGTAAAGCAAGATAAATTTATCGTTATTCAATATCGTTTTATTGGTTAGCAAGAACAAATTGTTGTTATTCATATGTCCGATTTACGAATCCCGGAGATATGAAACGGGGGGCTCCAGCCGCCCCCCGCAGTTATATCAGATGGGCATAGACTGCTTTTGCTGTTTGGATCTTACGGTCTTTACAGAAGCTGCGAATATCTTATGAATACCCGTTACAGACTCGACTATCGCCTCTCTTACGGCATTGTTCTTATCAAGAGTTCCGCAGAATTCCAGATAAACAAGAAGTCTTCCGGAAGAATAAAAGCCTTTCTCAAGATTCTCAATAAATCTGTCTCTGCCGATCGACTCCGACGTGAGACTTGCAGCCGCATTCATGTTCATCATCTCCTGAAACAGAAGATTACCCATAGATGTATGACCTTCGTTCTTAAGAACACCTATGTATCCGTAAATGACAATGCACACCTGATGCGCGAGTTCCTTAAGGTCGGAACCGCTGCGCTTTCCGCTTCCGGAATCATTTCTGCTATCGTTACCGGAAACCTCAGACTCGTTCGCTGGCATTGCATTCTCATTAATCTCATTCTCATTCATTGTTATCAATCTCCTTAATCATTAATCGTTGCCGGCAAATTAAGCGTAGCAGGAATAAAGGTGGGAAACACCTGCTAAATCCCGACAATTTTCTACAATTCCTGTCGAATATGACAAAGACCCGTGATAGAATATCCACTGTACTTATTTTTTATATAAAGGAATTTACCATGAGACTTACGGATATCCCTGCAGTAGCAATCCCCGACATCCTCCTTCCCAGGGAAGGAACGGATCTTAAGAAGTGGGCGGTAATCGCCTGTGATCAGTTCACATCAGAACCTGAGTACTGGGAAGAGTGCGACAAGTTCGTAGGAAGCGAGCCTTCTGCATTAAGGATCGTTCTGCCCGAGGTAAAGCTCGGCATCGAGACAGCAGAGCAGATCGAGAACGATCTTAAGGACATCGCATCAAACATCAACAAGTATATGAGCGAGGGCATCTGGTCCGCGCCTTCTGAAGGCTTCATCATCACAGACAGATCGACAAGCCTCCACCCTTCAAGAAGAGGAGTCATGCTCGCAGTAGATCTCGAGACTTACGACTTCACACCTGGCAACAAGGCGCTCGTACGCGCCACTGAAGGAACGGTCTTAAGCCGCATTCCTCCCCGCGTTAAGATCAGAGCTAATGCTGCAGTAGAGCTGCCTCACATCATGCTCTTATATGATGACCCCGAAGACAAGGTCATCGGCAATGCTCTTAAGACTGCCCCCGACGTTATCTACGACACTGACCTCATGCAGAATTCCGGACACATCACGGGAAGATTCATCCCCGCAGGTTCCGCTGCAGCCGAAGGCATTGTGAATGATTTCAAGTCACTCATCAGCGCTGACGGTCTGCTTTTCGCTGTGGGCGACGGCAACCACTCACTCGCGTCCGCGAAGGCGCACTGGGAGAACGTCAAGAAGACGGTTCCCGCCGATCAGCAGAATACTCACCCTGCAAGATTCGCGCTCGCAGAGGCTGTCAACATTCACGACAAAGGTCTCGACTTCGAGCCTATTCACCGTGTTATCTTCGGCATAAGCAAAGATGAGTTCATGGCAAAGGCCGAGGAATTCTTCGGCAAGGACAACATGGGCACCGGATCGCAGTCTTTCACGGTAGTTTCCGAAGGCAATGAAGACATCACTGTAACCTTAAGGAACGCACCTCATACTCTCGCGGTAGGTTCAGTTCAGATGATGATCGACAAATACGAACTCAACTGCGACTACATTCACGGCGAAGACTCCGTACGTAAGCTCTCCACAGGCAATGCCGTCGGCATCCTTGTCCCCGGAATCAGCAAGGACACTTTCTTCGGCACAATCGAGACAGAAGGCGTCTTCCCCCGCAAGACTTTCTCTATGGGAGAATCCTTCGAAAAGCGATTCTACCTTGAGGCCAGAAAGATCACATTATGAGTAAAGTCTGCATCATAGGCGCAGGCCTGTCAGGCCTTCTGTGCGGAATGCGTCTGTCCAAGGCAGGCCACGATGTAGTCATCCTGGAGGAGCTCACATCCCCGGGCGGACTCATGGCGTCCACGCACATAGGAAGCGAATACATTGAGCTTCTTCCCCACCACATCAGAAGGACAGACAAGGCACTTCTGTCAGTCGCGAAGGAACTCGGAATAGACAGCAAGATCAAGTGGTATGACGCGTTCTGGTACGGACGAGCATCACGTAAAAAGATCGGATATTTCGAAGGAGGTTTCGCGACTCTCGTCAACCTTCTTATACAGACGATAACAGACAACGGAGGCAAGATCCTCTACTCATCTTCGGTCTCCGAGATAACCCGTAACGAGGACGGCACTTATGTGACAACATGTATCCTGTCTGATTCACGTAAGTATGAAGTCGAGAGCCGTTATGTTATCTTCACGGGTTCATGCAGAACCTTCGTCAATGTAAGTCACGGACTTCCCATCTCCATGAACACCAGAGATCAGCTCATGAATCTCACTTATCAGTCACGCATCTGTCTCGCGCTTCTCATGAAGAAGCTTCCTAGCGATGCTTATATTCAGCTCAAGTTTCCGGCCAACACGGATCATCCGTTCGCGAGGATCATCAACCATACCGCATGTATCAACGACAGATCATACGGCGGCCAGGTACTGTACCTCGTGGGAAAGTGTCAGATTTCCGATCCGCTCTGGGTCGAGTCAGACCAGAAGATCATGGACGAGTACTTCCGTGCTTACAGGAAGCTCTTCCCTCTTATCAAGAAATCGGACATCAAGTCATGGCGCCTTACCAAGGTACGCTATGCCGTCTCGGAGCAGTTCCCGGAAACGGATCTGTCTGAGCCTCTAGAGAATATCTATGTATGTTCTTCTGCACTGACAAGCCATGCGGTCACGGAAGTTCCCGAGAACCGAATGGACAGAATAACTGCTTTGTCAAACGACATCTGTAACAGAATCATCACCAAGGAAGCATCAGAGAATGAGCACAAAGAAGAAGCAATTGTCACGGCGTTATGATCCGGAAAAACTTCTTCTGCTCCTGATCCCCGCGGCAGCTTACTTTATCCCCGGGCTCTTTATAATGGGAGCCTCAGACACTTTATATACGGCGCGTTTTATGTTCACGCTCCTGATATTTGCTGCGGCATCCTATCCTTTGACCGTCATGCTATTCCCCGGATCCCGAAGCGGCGGCTTCACTTTTGGAAAACCACTGGGGTTCCTCGCTTGCGGGCTTGCCGTCTGGACGCTTACTTATCTTAAGATCGGGAAGTTAAATCTCCTGTTTATAATCCTCTCGGTCATCGTTCTCGCATTCGCCTGCTGGTATCCGAAGGATCTTCGCGAGAATGCCATTGATGCATTAAGACAGGAAGACACACTCACGGGTATCGTAACGGAAGAGACGATCTTCGCTCTGGTCATGACGATGCTGTGCTTTTATAAGGGCATGAACCCCAACATCAACGGTCAGGAGAAGTTCATGGACTACGGCTTCATGATGTCCATGATCCGTAATCCCGAACTGCCCGCGAATGATATGTGGCTGTCAGGCTACTCGATCAATTACTACTACTTCGGCCAGTATATCTACGCATTCTTAACCAAGCTGTCGCTTATCACTCCTGGCATCGCTTATAACATAAGCATGTGCTGCTCGATCGCACTCCCTTTCGCCATGTGTTTTGCGATAGGCAGGATGCTTATCGACTCCGCACGCGAACAGGGGCTCAAGTGTCCGGGATATGTCGGAGTTATCGGTGGTGTGCTCACGGCATTCGCCGCTATGATATTCGGCAACTCGCACTCATTCTTCTATGACGAGAACAGCATCGGCAACGGTCTTCTGGATATCTTTACGGGTATGGGAATTGACGTGGGTAGGACGGACCACTTCTTCTATCCCGACAGCACGAGATTCATCGGGCACAACCCCGACTCTTCGCTCATCGAAGGCATCGCGAACGGCGGCGACTACACGATAGAGGAGTTTCCTTTCTATTCCTATCTGATAGGTGACCTGCACGCACATGTGTGCTCGATCATTAATGTCCTGCTCATCATAGCTTTGTCTGTCTCACTCATCTCGAGAATCTACAAGGCTGCCGACCGTAAGGACATCATCGACATCGAAGGTAATGATCCAAGTCTCAAGGAGAAGATCCTGACAGCGTTAAAGTCGGTTCTTCAGCCTGAACTGATCGCAATCGCAGTCCTCCTCGGCATCTGTCAGATGACGAACTACTGGGACTTTCTCATCTACTTCATCTTCGGCTCGATGGTGCTTCTCATCTATAACATTTACGCCTCACGCAAGTTCTGCACGGTGCTCGGCGCAGTTTTCTTCTTCATTATCGTGGGAGGAATACTGGGCTTTTACCTTGCATTCGCATACCAGCCTCTTATCCACGCATTATTCCAGCTCCTGCTGCTCGCTGTCTCCCTGTACTTAAGCACATCGTGCCCTTCGGCACTCACCCGTACGGCGACAGGCATGAGCTTTTTGTTCACGACAGCGACTGTCGTCAGCCTTCCGTTCAACATGAATTTCGACATGATAAGCAACAAGCTCGGAGCATGCGTCAATCACTCTCCTATGTACCAGCTCTTCATTCTGTGGGGAACGCATGTCATCATCTGCGTCACCTTCCTGGTATTCGTCATCATCTTCAGAAAGCATGTCGAGCTTAACGGCAAGAAGGCGGCTTCGGTTACTTACAACAACCCCGTCTCGAAATTCCTCATGCAGCGTAATCCCATGGACGTTCTCGTATGCGGCAGCATCGTCGTAGGCATACTTCTTCTCATCGCACCCGAGATCTTCTATGTGCGCGACATCTATACGGGCGGTTACTTAAGAAGCAACACGATGTTTAAGTTCACTTACGCGGCCTTCATCATCCTGTCGATCTGTATGATCTACGCTGTACTGAGGCTGATGTTCATGGAGACACCGTCCGGACAATTCAGCACGGTATCATTTATCATCTCCATCGTCTTCTGCTTCATGCTTCTCGTACCTGCGCATTATACGCTCGTATCACTAAGACAAAGATGCGGCAGCCTGTCGCGCGACAACTATAAATACCTTGACGGTACGCGTTACCTTCTGGATTACACAAGTCCGTACAACAACAATGTAAGACCCGGCAATCTTACTGATTACTACAACTGCATTGAATGGCTTAACGAGAATGTCGAGGGAGATCCCGTCATCCTCGAAGCGTATGGCTTAAGCTACACGGATTACAATATAGTATCCGCTTATACGGGTCTTCCTACAGTATGCGGCTGGCAGACTCATGAGTGGCTGTGGAGATATCACGGAATCGTTGATCCCGAGACCGATCTTCTCGTATCCGATCCCGAACACGATGTATGGGAGCTCTACCTTAATCCCCGTCATGCGGACATTGACACCATGTACACTTCCGATGACCCCGAAGTGGTCTTCGATCTTCTGAGCAAGTATAACGTTCAGTATGTCATCGTGGGCGATCTGGAAAGAAGTAAATACAGCGGCGTCGATAATACCGGCATCTTCGCTTCACTCGGCCGCGTAGTACATATCGAAGGCGACCTGATGGTTATAGAGATCTTCTATATAACATAGCATCACGGCCTGCGCCGTAATAATCCTTACGCGAATTATACTTAGTAAATCCCGCCTTCTCATAGAGGGCGACAGCATTCGAATTATCTGATTCCACTTCGAGAAAGACTACCGTGACTCCGCGTGACTTAAGCTCATCTATAAGTGCATTCAGAAGCGATTTTCCTACGCCCTTGCCGCGGTGTTCCGGAAGCACACACACATTGCCTATCTCGGCTTCGTCGAGCACATAGGAAGCTCCGATATAACCTATCGCGGAACCGTCAGCGATGTAAGATACCAATGCGATCTTATTCTCATCATTAATAAGCGCTTCTATGCTGTCACGCGTCCACGGATGTGAGATGCCTGATGCCTCGATCTTCATGAGCTGATCGACATCATTTAACGAAGCAAAACCTGTCTTATATTCCATCAGTTCTGATATCTCTCCGCACGGGAGACTGCGCAGTAGGAAGCCTTTACTGCGGCACCGTTAACAGCCCCGATACCCTTAGAAGCTGCGAGAATTCCCTTAGGAAGTATAACCGCACCGGAAGCATACTGAACGCGGTGTGTGAAGAACAGAGCTTTTCTGATAGTATCCGCACCGTCGCCTACTACAAGTATCTGTTTGGTATCCGCCCCCGGGACCGCCTTGAGCAAGTCGGTGAAGTCCTGATTAAAGTACGCGCCGTCCTCTATGAGAGCCTCCCCTGAAGCATCATCATAAGCTGCGGCAAACACGCGGTCATTTCGAGCGTCAAAGCAGGGCACGATAATAGTGTCGGAAGCATCGGCAGCGACGTTATCCACGCTCATTGCAAGTGCCTTAAGAGAAGACACGGGGATAACATCGAGTCCCGCGGCGAGCGCCATGCCCTTAACCGCAGACAGACCTATACGGATTCCGGTGAAAGAACCGGGACCTGTCGTAACTGCGAGCGCGTCCATGTCTACGGGGTTCAGGCCGCACTGCCCGAACACTCTCATCACTAGAGGCATGAATGTCTCCGAGTGAGTTTTCTTCTCGAGGCTTATCTCGTATGCGAGTTCATTACCCTCATCATATATGCCTGCACAACAGGTTCTGTTGGAAGTGTCACAGCACAGAATCTTCATCTTCAACCTCTATCCTTCTGGTGTCACCCACACCCGTTATCCTTATCCTGACCGTGTCATCCGGCAGAAGATCCGCGATAACGGAACTCCATTCGATAACGCACACGCCGCCCCTGTCGAAATACTCGTCGAGTCCCGCATCAAGGAAGTCGCCGCTGTCTCCTAATCTGTATGTATCGAAGTGGAACAGCGGCACCTCCGCCTTCTGTCCGTCCTTCATCTCATCGTATTCATTTACTATCGTGAATGTCGGGGAACATACATCATCTTCGTTGAGGCCCATGCCCCTCGCGATACCCCTGGTAAGCACGGTCTTGCCCGCGCCGAGGTCGCCATCCAGAGCATACACGAGACCAGCATGTGCACGCTGCCCCAGCATAACGCCGATCTGTTCCGTCTCAGAGGCCGTTGTCGTCTTATATTCAGCCATCACTCACTCAATCCCAGAAGCCGCGCTGCATTCGAATAGAATATCTGCTCCCGTTCAGTATCCGTCAGGTCGAGCTGAGCCATAAGCTTAAGTTCGCTTTCATGATCCCACGTGGGGTAATCCGTCGCGAAAAGCACCTTGTCCGTTCCGAACTTACGCATGAGTCTTACTGCATCGTTCTTGTCCATAAATCTTAAGCTCGAGCATGTATCCACATACATGTCGTACTTGCCTGCTATCTTCTCTTCAACCTCACTCCACTTGCTCCATCCGCCTAAGTGAGCGCCGATGACAGTAAGTCCCGGAAGTTCTTTTAAGAAGACTTCAAGCTGGTCGGGATTCGACAACTTGAACCTGAAATCGCCGCAGTGTGTGAGGATAGGAAGCCCCGCATCTCTTACCATCTGGCCGAGCCTTATGGCTCTTTCTTCGGCAAGTGAGAAGAACTGGAAATCCGGATGTATTTTGACGCCCTTCAGTCCCAGTTCCGACAGGTGCTTAAGGTCTCCTTCAAGATCTTCCGAATCAAGATGAAG
>CAMNNN010000017.1 GCA_946545505.1 uncultured Clostridia bacterium | reverse complement strand
GCTGTTGTAGTAAGCCTCGAGTCCATAGACACCGTTAAGGCTTATACCGTCGTTACTGGCATAGCCAATTACCTGCGCTGCCAGGCTTCCATAGTTGTAGTATCTTTGGGGAACCGCAAGGAACGAGATACCGGAGAGCGAATGCTGCTGGCAGTATGTTTTCGCAGGCTCAGCAAGCTCTGCTTCAAGGTTCCTTATAAGGTCCATACCGGCGACTTCATTACGGGCATCACCGGTATCCTCAGGATCGTAAGGGAGAACCGCGTCGATATCCTCGGCCGGCATCTGAAAAAGAGCCGCGAGATCTTCGATCAGCTGACTTCTCGTGAGAGTGCCGTTCGCGATCTCTGTGCTCGACATGAGGATCTTAGGCGAAACTACTACAGTATAGTTATAAGTATTGGAAGCGACCGGCATCATATTGGCGTCGTAGATGACACCGCGGTCAGCATCATAAGACATCATTCTCCACTGCTGATTGGAAGCCGCACGTGCGTAGATATCGTAATCGATTACCGTTGTCTTATAGAGGTCACCGATGAGATAGAGAGTGAATACACCAAGCAAAGCAAAAATAGCGAGTGTAAGTCCAAGCGACACTCTCTCATTTTGACTCTTCTCGGGTTGTTCCGATCTGTGTGTTTCTTCTCTTAAATTCCTGTCTTCACTCATCCGATGCAACTTCTTGGAGGTAGTAGTTTGTCAGAGCTTCCACAGCGCTGTCATACGCCTCCTCGCTGATTCCAAACTCTTCGTCATATGATACCATAGTTACGAGTTTGTCATCTTCGGGCATCGGGATGATTACGACCTGATTCGTATTAGGATCCTGCATACCCAGAGCGAGTGCCTGCGCTCTGATGCTGTCCATATCTGTAATACCGTTTACGTCCTCTTCGGAGTCAAGGATATCTCTCTTCAACACCGCTATATCATCCTTGAGATCCGAATTATCTTTTGCAAGTTCCGCCAGACCTACCTGGGGGTTGATAAGTAACATAAAGAACACACCGACAAACATGATAAGACCGACGGCGATAACAGACTCGAAGATTCTGCTTCTCGTCGCCTTACGAATCATCTTCGCTTCCTTCTTCTTGAGTTCTTCCTTTCTTTCCTCTGCATCCTTAGCGGAAAGCGCAGGATACTCATATACCTGCCTGGAGATAGGCACGTATACTTCAGTATAGAACTCGTCTGTTTTTACTGAAGACATCAGTTTGTCCTCCCGTCTGTTCTTTCGAAGATCCTAAGCTTGGCGCTGTGGGATCTGTTATTCATTTTTAATTCCTCATCAGTTGCCGTTATAGGCTTTCTGGTGATGACTTTGCCGAGGCTCTTCTTACCGCATACGCAGGGAAGATTCTTCGGACATATGCAGGGATCCTGAAGAGTACGGAACTCCTCTTTGACGATCCTGTCCTCGAGCGAATGGAAGCTTATTACTGCCATTCTTCCTCCCTCGGACAGCCTCTTCGGGCCTTCCTGCAATAAAGTTCTGACTGAATCGAGCTCATGATTGACCTCGATCCTGATAGCCTGGAAGCATCTTCTCGCGGGATGCTGGTCCTCGTATCTTGCCTTGCCCGGCATATACGAAGCGATGGCCTTCGCGAGACTTACCGTGGAATCAAAAGGCTTCTCCTGCCTGTCTCTTACGATTCCGGCTGCTATCCTTCCGGCATATCTCTCTTCCCCGTAGAGTCTGAATATCTCTTCGAGTTTCCTGGCATCGTAGGTATTAACAACCTCATATGCCGAGAGCTTCTGAGTGTCATCCATTCTCATATCGAGAGGGCCGTCGACTGCGTAGGAGAAACCTCTCTGCGCCGTGTCGATCTGGTGCGATGAGACTCCCAGGTCAGCAAGTATTCCGTCAACTTTGTCAATGTTCATATCATCCAGAACATTCGCGATCTCCGAGAAATCGGATTTCACGATCTTCCAGGTCTTTCCTTCTTCCGCCTTGACCTTCGCCTTAGCTTCGCAGACAGCTATCGCTTCATCATCCTTATCAAGAGAGATCAGAAGCCCCTCACCGCTAAGTCTGTCAGCGATACCGCTGCTGTGGCCCCCGCCGCCTGCCGTACAATCCACATAGATTCCGTCAGGCTTTATGTTAAGAGCCTCCATGCACTCGTTAAAAAGGACCGGTATATGGGTAAATGTCTCTACCTTGCTATCCCGATCCATTAGAGGCCTTCTACGAAGTAAGTGGTCTCAAGACCTTCAATAGAAGAGATATCGTGATCCTCTTCGTCGTAGTGTGCCTTAGTGCATATATCGAGTTTGCCGTCGACATCGAAGACGCAGATCTCGTCTCCAGCCTTAGCTCCGATTCTTTCCCATAGTTCGTCGCTGACCTTGATTCTGCCCTGGGAATCTACCGAGACCTCCAAAGCCTCACCGATAATCTCCCTCTTGAGCTTTCTGACCTTGGCATCCATGGAGTTGAGCTTGCCAAGCTGATCAGCGATCTTACGGAAGTTCGCGGCAGGATAGACACTTAAATAGCCTGTATCAAGGCTGTTGGTAACTACCAACTCCTCGCCCAGGCCCTCTTTATGCTTTGTCGGGATGAAGAATCTTCCCTTAGCATCTATTTTCTTTGTGTCTCTTGCCATCGTCCTCTATAACTCTGTTAAATTGTTACATCTTCGTGGTTTACTGACACTTTACTCCACTTATCTGAAATTTAATGCCACTTTTCTCCACGCATTTGTATTTTATATGTAACTTTTTTGTTATGCAAGGGCTTTTCTCGACTTTTCTTGATTTTTTGTTCTTTTTTCTTATAAATCCTCCCCGATTCTCCTTTGACCGGTCTTTATGAGGTACAATTAATACATGGAATTCTTTATAAGAGTATTAGTCATTTATTATTTATTAATAACAGTAGTTACCTTTGCCGCTTACGGGATCGATAAGCGCAAGGCGATCAGGAATCAGTGGCGTATTCCTGAGAGAGTACTGATTTCATTGGCTTTTCTGGGAGGTTTCTTAGGCGCGATCGCCGGAATGAGTGTATTCAGACATAAGACCAAGAAGCTGAAATTCCGGATTCTTATCCCCATATCCGCCATATTACATATAATTCTCATAATTTTTCTCGTGATAACTCTTCATTAATTGTTGAAGATGTAACTTGTTGCAACAAAGCAAGAGAAATACAATACCCAAGGTATTTTTGTGTAGGACAAAAAGACATTTGGAGGAATTTGAAAATGAAGAAGATTATTGCACTTGCTATGGTTGCTACAATGGTATTCGCTATCGCTGCTTGCGGCGATGCTGCTGCAGAGACATCTGCTGTTGAGACATCCGCTGTTGAGACTGTTGTTGAGACTGTTGTTGAGACAGTTGCTGAGACAGAGGCTGTTGTTGAGACAGAGGCTGTTGCTGAGACAGAGGCTGCTGCTGAGACAGAGGCTGCTGAGTCTGAGGTTGCTGAGTCTGAGGTTGCTGAGACAGAGGCTGAAGCTTAATTCATTTCTTTAATTTACTTTTAGTAAAAAACAAACTAATTTTTTAAGAACATTATTTAGCCCTTAGAACACAAAATACACTTGCGCAGGGATGCTTATGAAGTAGCATCCCTGCTTTTTTGTTATTTACCGGCCGTCTGGCTATACAACTGCCATGTTATAATCATTCCTATGGAAGAACAGCATACAAAATTCATGAAGGAAGCTCTCAAAGAAGCCGAGAAAGCTTATGAGAAGAAAGAATGCCCTATCGGATGTGTTATCGTCAAAGACGGCAAGGTATTCGTGAGAGCTCATAACCTTAAACTTACAAAGTCCAACGCCCTGATGCACGCCGAGATTATCGCGATCGACAAAGCCTGCAAGAAGTTAGGCGACTGGCGTCTTAATGATATGGATATGTATGTAACTCTTGAACCATGCACTATGTGCTCGGGTGCGATAGTTCAGTCAAGAATAAGAAAAGTTTACTTCGGAGCATATGAACCCAAGTCAGGGGCAGTGTGCTCATGTAATGATATTTTCAATGTCGAGCACGGACACAATCACAAAGTAGAATTCGAAGGCGGAGTCATGGAGCAGGAATGCTCCGACCTGATGCTTAGATTCTTTAAGGAAATGCGCGACAGGAACAAGCTTAAGAATCAGACGCGCGAGGAATCGTAAAGGCTCATTGTGTCAGGAGTTTTCTTCACGAGCCCAAAGAACTGATCCTTCTTATACTCTTCCTCATAGATAATAACGAGCTCGTCGCCCTTATTGATTGGGAAAAAGTTTCCGCATCCGACATAACCGAACCACTGTTCATTACCGTTCTCATCGTAGTAACCACCTTCTCCCTTCTCGACAACGATCCAGTCTACGACGAATAAATTCATCTTAAGCTTGGAAGGAAGAAGCTGCTTAAGCTGATCTCTATAGTGATTCTCCTTCGCTTTATCAAAACTCCTGTCATCCGCCTTTGTATAAAGCAATGGCACAGCTCCGACAGAACACACGAACAGGATTATGGACACAACGACTGTAAGGCTGCCGTGCTCTGCAGTAAACTTAGGAAACATCAGAATCAGTCCGGCTATCAGGATCACTGCCAACGCTGCCGGAATAAGCGCCAGAAGAAATGAAAACTTATGAGTCTTCATCGCCTTCCAAGGATCAAACATGACGCACTCCGGATGATCCAGCAGAATCTGAATCTCTTCAGATGTAAGGTTTCTTCTAATCACATGTCCAGGCTCGAGCATTAACTTATACCTCTATCGCCATATTCTTTCTTAACAAGTATACATAGCGGCCTTTTACTCGTATACCCGAAGCCTCAACAGCCGCAGCATAGAGCTCAAGCTGTTCGGCATGGCGTTCCTTTACCGTCTTTATGATCTCGTTCTTATCATCAGTCCTGATATAGTCCGTCTTATAATCGATGATTACCGCTTCGCCGTCGTCATCTATATACATAGCATCAAGTGTCCCCTGTACGAGTTTATAGTCGTCGCGTTCAGGATTGATACGGATAGAACAGATCAACTCACGTTCTCTTTCAGCGCGGCCTTCTTCGTCCGCCTTAATGAATTTCCTGCAAAGGTCACTTGCAGCAAACGCTTCTATATTCTGACCGAATCTTCCGACAGCTTCTCTCTCGCTCTCATTAAGTATCCCTTCAGACACAAGAGCATCCAGTTCTTCTTCCGCAGATGCACCTTCTGCAAGATGCGCCAGATCAATAAACCTCATCGTCTTATGCACCGCAGTACCGAGAGCAGTACCGGACAGAGCACCGTGCTCGCCGATATAGTGATTCGTATCAGGCACAAGAAGGTTGATAGCAGTCTTAAGATCCTTACCGGCGTCATCATCGTCTCTGGACAACAGCGAATCAAGATCCCTCTTCATCGCGGACACCGATGTCTTAGCAGGCGCATTCATCGCATCCTCATAACGGTACGCCTTGAACTTGGGCATACCCGCTTCATCTGTACCTGTACATCCGAATATCTTCTGTCTTCTAAGATCAGCCTCCGTCTTCTGATAATCTTTCACCTCATAATCAAAGTCTTCTTCTAACTCATCCCCGATATCATCATCCGAAGATAACTCCATAACAGTAGAAGCAGTCTTGACCGTAACTTTAACTCCGTCAAAATCAGAGTTATAAGAGAAGACCTTATCCCCTATGCCGCAGATATCCTTAAGGTCAGATGAATCATCAGAAAGCTTCATCCTTATAAGAGCCGCGAGCATCAGCTTATCTATGCCTGATACATTCGAATAGAAGTCAGAAGAGAGTTTTCTGCCCTCGGAAGCAATAGGCGTAAAGATAGAAGGAGCAAGCTTATCTCCCGACAGATCGATACGTCTTATGAAGCAAAGATTCTCCTCGGCTCTTGTGAGTGCGACATACAAAAGTCTCATCGCCTCAGCATTCTCTTCAAGCTTGTTCTCTTCCTTTACCACAGCCTTCTCAAGAGATGTACCGGCAACAGAAGTCTCATCATCGTAATCATCAACGATAAATCTCGGACCCTTAGGATCTTCAGCAGACAGAACATAACCCGACTTAAAGCTTATGTAAGGATTAGTGTCCTTCTCATTAGAACCATCAACATCAACAACGATTACGCACTTATTCTCAAGTCCTTTACTCTTGTGATAACTCATGCAGCGCACAAGGTCCTCGCCTCCCAAGTCGTATTCGATTGCCGCATCATCATCGAGTCTGCTCTGCATCTGCTCGATGGAGCCTGCCACTTCAGTCAAGTCGCTGCCGCGAATAAGGAAGTTACCGCACAACCAGTTCTTAAACAGATCGAGCTTATTAACTTCATAAGGAGCTTCCTCCATGAGAGTTGCTTTGATACCTGTCCTTACATAAATCAACTCAGTAAGTTCACCGATATCGCGGATCACGCTCTCAGAACGCAGATCATCAACAGCATCAAGAAAAACTCTGCACTTATTCTTAACCGACTCATCAGGACCGTTATCCGCATAATGACGGACCTTGATGATAAGATTCATCTTCTTAAACTCCGGTGGAGCAAAACTTATGATCTCAGCAAGCTCATCGAGAATGAAATTCGAGAATCTGTATGCGGACAACATCACACCCGCAAGACACTCATCGCGGTACTCGTTCGCCAGGACCTTGATCAGATTACAGATACCTGTTATCTCGTTATCAGAGAACAGAGGCTTCTTATCAAGACACCTCGCAGCTATGCCGCGGGCTCTAAGATGAGCCGCCGCTTCTTTTGCAGCATTATTGGTTCTCGTAAGTACAAAGATATCTCTCTTCTCGTAACCCGAATCAAGATACTCCTGCACTTTGCTGCTAATCTGGGAGACAAGCATCTCTATCTGCTTAACATCTTCTTCGTCGACTCCCTCTTCAGTCTCTGTCGCCGCTTTATCCTTAATCTTCGCGTTGATTAATATGACTTCGGGGACAGGGCCGTCCTTGGCTCCTTCAGGCGCATTAAGCTCATGTCCGCCGCCTTCATAATCAATCTCAGCAGCCCCGCCGCTCATCAGCTGACCGAAGATCTCATTGACAAACTTAAGCACCTGCGGAGTACTTCTGAAGTTGCAGTTCAGATCCATGAGTTTACCCTTCGAAGGATCCTTCACATACTCTTCGGATTTCCTTATAAACATCGCAGGATTAGCATTACGGAATTTGTAGATACTCTGCTTAACATCACCAACGCAGAATACGTTTCCGTCAGCGATCTTCTCCACTACAGCATCCTGCAGCGAAGTATTATCCTGATACTCGTCGATATAGATTTCTTTGAACTTATTCCTGTAAAGCTCACTTGCCTCCTTCCGCTTCAATATACGAAGGCACATATGCTCCTGGTCACCGTAATCGATGCCGCGAAGATTTCTTTTGTACTCGCTGTATCGTGCATCCATATCCTTAAGGAGCTTCGCGAAAGCCCTCGCACACGAAGTCCTTCTAAGCTGTTTCTTAAGAAGCACGGAAGTATCGATATCTCCTCCTACAAACAGGTCGCTGTTAACCAGACACTGATCAGATGAAGCCGTCCAGCCCCAGCCTGCATTCTTCAGCTTCACACCATTACTCTTATGTCTGTCACGGATCATCGTAAAGACCTTGGCAACAGGTGCGAAGTCAGCTAAGAACTGCTCATCCTTGATCTTGTTCCTCTCATAAAGGCCGGGACACATCTCGGGGTCGAGTGAACCGAACAGGCTATCGTATAAACCGGTGACAGCACTAAACTTCCTGTCAGCGGAAGCGGAAGGCGGTACTGCATCGTTATAATCCGACAACGCATCAGCAAAGCTTCCGAGTATAACCTTCAGACAATCAATTGATTCCTGCTTGATATCAAGAGAATCAACTGCATCAATCGCGTTCACGACTGCAGCCTTCAGCTTATCGATAAAAGCACAGTTGTATTCAACAAGACGGTCCAGCCCGATTATCTTTCCCGAAGCATCAGCATTCTCTCTTTGACTTATAATGTCGCTGATTATATCCAGATAATCAGGAAGGCTTCGGAGCTTGCCGTATGCCTTATCCATCGCATCAGCAAGAGGAGCTTCACTCTTACCGTTACCCATCGAGAATAGAAGGTTAAGAAAATCCTCCCTCTCCTGCTCACTGATATCATCCTGCGCGATTCTCTCATAAACAGCCATGATGGAATCATTAGCAGCCTGCTTCCTGATCATATCCAGAGTCGTAGCTTCCAGCACCATGCTCCCGGGAGCTGCAGCTTCATCGTCTTCAAACATATAGCCCGCTTCACTCACAACGCGATTACAGAAGCTGTTCATCGTCTGTATATACGAGACAGATATCTTGTCTATCTGTTCCTTGATATATTTCCTGTCAGCACCCTCTTCATACATAGCCTTGCGAAGACTCTCCTCGATCTTCTCGCGCATATGCGAAGCTGCGTCCTTCGTAAAGGTAACGACAAGAAGTTCATCGATACCAAGTTCCTTGTTAATAATCTTCGTCGTTATCCTCGCAGCGAGAACCGTAGTCTTACCCGAGCCTGCAGCTGCGGATACAAGAATATTAGATCTGCCGGCATTGATTATCGCCTTCTGTTCATCTGAGAACTTAACCATCTTACTTTCCCTTCTTCCACGAATCTGCTATAGCCTTGGCTTCTGCCTTGCCCGGGTTGTCATTGCTGTTCAGAAGTCTTCCGCATGATCCCTTGAAACTACAGAACGTGCACGCTTTATCGTACTCAGTCCCCGTAAGCGTCGCAGTACCCTTACCCTGCGCTATACTGTCGCAAGTATCCTTAAGCTTCTGTCCCGCATAATCGATCACAGCGTCGAGGTCATACTTCTTATCCGCACTCTTATACTCGAATAACTTAAGGGGCTTATTCTTGTCAGGCTTCTTCGTAGGAAGATAGATGCCTATATATCCCACGTTATCCACCTCGTTCCCGGGCTGCAGCTTAAGTCCATACGCATAAGCGAAAAGCTGAATCTGCACGCCGTCGGCAACCTTCTTAAAATCGATATCCTTAGCATAGGACTTGTAGTCGACGACTCTCAGCAGTCCGTCTTCATTCTTATCCACTCTGTCGATCGAGCCTTTAAACTTGAACTCGAACTCAATACCGTCAGCTGTCGTTGTGATATCGATCTTGTGATCGAAGTCTTCTACCTTAACCTCGAACGCTTCAGGCCTGTATCCGGACTCCTTGTAATAGTCGAGCATAGCGGGATAAGCCTTACTGAATATTCTCTTTACTTTAAGACCCGGATATACCGCATATCTGTTCGAGAACTTATCAGGATTCTTAATCTGTTCATCTGCTACAGCTCTTCTGAAATAATCATCAGCAAGCTTGCCGATCTTCTCGGGAACCGCCTCATCGATCAGCTGATCGATAGTCTTAGTCTCAAGTTCCTTCTTAACATCACTCATAGCGAATTCGAACATCGAGTGGCTCAGGCTTCCGAACTCATTACCCTCGATCTTCGTACCGTCAGTTCTGACCTTGATTCTCAATGCATGATCGAGCATATACTGTAAAGGACAACTGTTATATTTCTCGATTGAAGATACACTGCAGATATTCCTTCCGGCGAGCAGTTCATGCATATGAGCTGAAGTGATATAACTAGATTCATCATCCAGTGCATCATGCCGTCTTAATACCGGCGACCCATATACCGGAGTCTCGAATCCGCCCGTCGGAACAGGATACTCTTCATCACCTTCCTGCAAAGCTCGTCTTATGTATGTAAACACCTGGCTCGGCATATCGGTGGCAGGTGTAATAAAGCACAGCTTATCCGATGTGCTGTTAAGCAATAACGATGCTTGGACGAACTCCTGCTTCGATCTCATCTGAGCCTTATCAGGAAGTCCCAACGCCTGAAGCTTCGTTGACGGAATAATACCTTCACGCGATGACTTATGAGGGAAATTCTCAGCCGTCGCTCCGATGATATACATAACCTTACATGATGTGTAGACAGACGATTCGATTGATGCGATCTGAACAGAATCAGCACAAAGAGGAATACTTCCTGATGCTTTATTCTTCATATCAGTCTTAATCAATGATGCGAACTGTTCGGAAGTTATCTCGACCTCATTAAGCTCTCCTGTGAGCGAAGACAGTAGACTCATCACTTCGGTATAACCTTTAACGATAGCAAGCGCAGTATCCTGATCACCTCTGTCGATGAATTCATCACGTAATGTCTCGACCTCAGACTTAAGGCTTCCGATATATTCTGCAAGTGCGCCGGCCTTCCCCGCTATCGTGGTCTTCCCGTCGATCTCGTCAGTAATCTTACTTATCGGAACAAGAACCTTCTTCACGATATTCTCATAAAGATACGAAGGACCGTCTATGATCAGTTTACCGTTGTCATAGATCTTGAACTCATCCTTCCTTATCTGCTGTCCGTCGACCTCGAAGACAAGCTTATAGAAGTTCTCATTGAACAGTCTGTTCTTATCTCTTATGTTCTCGCGGAAAAGATAGTTATCGAACACGTCAACGAGATCAGATCTCGCACCCGTAAGGACACCCGTACGAAGAAGCTTAAGAACGGCATTCGCATCGTAATTGTATATAGACAGTTCAAGCAGTCCTGTGACAAATCTGACCACCGGAGTGTTAAGAAGAATAACCTTCTTATCGATAAAAGCCTGAAGATCAAACAGTCTGAAGATACTCTTGATCCTGTCCTTATACGAATCATCCACACAAAGGATCCTGATATCGCTATAGCGGTACTTATTCTCGACTCTTACAAGTCTGTTGATCTCATTAGCAATATACGAGACTGCATCATCAGGATATGCATATGACAGCAGCTCGACGGAATCATCTTCAGGCATAGATGACACATTCACATCCATGTCACCCTTAGCGTAGCTTCGGGCTATAACATTAAGCCTGTTCTTCGCTGAAGACCAATAATTAACAGGATCACACACACTGCCTCCTGCGCTCTCGAGATTAGCTATCGTATCCTTGCCGAACACTCCGAAAGCACCGTCTTCCTCATCCTCGTACGCGGCATACACTATCACTTCTGCGCCTGCATCAGACAAAGCCTTAATGAGCCTGGTCTCCTGCGGAGTAAGATTACGCGTGCTGCCAAGTCCCGTGATGATGAACTTCGACTTAACAAAAGATGCCAGCGACTTAAATCTCGGCTTCACTCCATCAGAAAGAGACATGACCATCTTCGCTGCCGCATCAGGCAATGTCTCATCGACAGGAAGACCATACGCCTTACCCATCTCATCGGCACGCTTCATAAGAAGAACCATCTCCGACAGCTTGCCGTCAATATCACCTTCAGTTGATATAACTTCTTCGATCTTCTCAGGCTTGATGCCGTAACGGTGAAAGTCACCTATCAGATCGACCAGCATATCGACATATTCGAAGTGACGGCGGAGCCTGTTAAAGTTCGGAAAATCAGAAGGAGAATCCGTAAGGATCCTGTAGATAACATTACGGAGCAAAGAGTCATCCGAAGAGGATTCCCTGCCTGTCATGGTAAGGATCTTATATGACAAACGGACAAAACTTAATACATCTATATCAAGCGTTCCCGCACTGACGGGACCGAATGAAGTCTTAATATCATCAGATGAGGATCTGTCCTTAACAAGGCGGTCAAACACCAGTCTCTCGACCGACGCCTTAACAGATTCAGGAACGATAAAGACAGTCTGTCTTCCCGGCTCCACAGACTTCATCTGCTCTTCTACGGCAAACTCAGTAACCGGCTTATAAGATGTATATGGAATTATCTTAATCATATTAAAACCGCCATGTAGAGATAATGATTACATTATACTCTATGGCGGTCAATTAACTGTCCGTATAAAGGGACCTGTCAAATCTTATCGAGATTCTTTCCGTTGATCTCGCGGAGCGTTACACCTGCCGCGTTAAGCTTATTCTCGATGGCCTCCTGTTCCTTGGGACGCTTGATCTTCAACGTCGTAGTCTTGATCATATCCTCTTCGGAGAATACATAATTATGTACGATCTTGTAAGAAGGCATCTTGTGATTGACTATGTGCATCTGCTCATTGAGATAATCGGCAACCTTCTCGTCATCGGGGTCCTTCTCGAGGCCGAGTTCTTTTCCGATTACAGAGCGGTCGATAAGAAGCTTCGCACTAATATCAATCTGTCCTCTGTCGTTAGATGCTCCCCAGACGAATGCCTCGGTTACACCCTTGATCTCGGCGATAAGCGACTCGATTTCCTCAGGGAACGCCTTCTTGCCTGATGTAAGCACGATCATGGACTTAACGCGGCCTGTAATGTGGATAGAACCGGTCTTGTCGATATAACCCATGTCACCGGTATGGAACCAGCCGTTCTCATCGATGACTTCCCTTGTAGCCTCTTCATTCT
>CAMNNN010000016.1 GCA_946545505.1 uncultured Clostridia bacterium | reverse complement strand
TAAGCTCCGTGAACCTTCTGCAGGACACAAGCACCGCATTGGGATTTGCCTCGCGGATCTCATTGACGGACAGCTCCTGAATGCGTCCCCAGCTCTTTCTGAGAATCAGATGGGAAGCGCCGGAAGATTCCTTAACAAACCACAGCGGAGCTCTGGACTTAACCTTACGTACACCCTTGATGACGAAGATGGGAAAGCCTAATTCGATATCCTTAAAGCGCTTGCGGATCTTACGGGGCAGCTTCTTATGGAGCTTGTCGACAGGTCTGTCCTTACGGAAAAGAAGATGAAGGATAGGGCGGATATAGACTTCCTTGTAGTAGAACGTTATCCTCGCGAGGACCTTAAACAGAAGGATGCCGAGGACTGCGAGTATTACCGATATGATGAATGACACGACGGGGAAGGTCAGCTGAAGAAGGATCATTCCGGCATGAATAAGAGCCTTGATGATCTGCTCTACAATATTGAGACCTTTCACGGGGATGGCGGCGCAGATGGTTCCGATGTTATCAACGCAGCTGTAGCAGCAAAAATATACTACGGACGCGAGAATCAGAGTGGTGATTCCGATCACCCAGACATACCAGGGTGCCCCGGATGAGACTGAAGCACTCTCGGCATGAATTGCAGCGGCGGCTGCATTCTTGGTGGTGCGGGCAGTCTTTTCGAGGGATTCGGTGGTGAACATAGGCATGAGTGAGAGCGCTGTGACGCCGATCCAGCCGGAGAACTTATCAAGCTTATCGATGGTTGCCTGAGAGACGATCTTGCTCTCGGCGAATGAGTGCAGAACTATCATGATGGCTGCGACTATGGTGAGGAAGACCGCGGCGTAAGGATTCGCGATTGGAAGCTCGGCTGCAGTGTTGATGACGGGGATTCCGTTAAGAGCATCCGCGACCGTGTTGAAAAAAGAAGAGTCGGGTGAATACTTGGCGGCATTCTCGATGGCTCCGAGCGTGGAGAGAACGGCCATTGTCGCGGTCGGATTGACCGATGCTGTAACGGCTGTGGAGAAAATACCGGTGTAATAGCTTAAGCTTTTGCCTACAGTCATAGGCGCTGCCGCAAGAAACATATATTTATCCCTCCATTCAGCGTGATTTTAGCATAAAAGGGTGAAGTTTAATATAATTGAGTCATCATGATCAAAGGAGGGTTTACCCATGTCTGAAGAAAACCAGGGAGCAGTAGAAGTATCGAAGGAAATACTGAAGGAAGAGAAGAAGCAGAACCGTAAGGAAGGTTTCCAGACCGTAGGAATCATGGTCATGGCCTGCTGTGCCGTTATCGTTACAGTTGTAGCGGTTACAGTGTTTGTTAATATCAACAGCAAGATAAACGCTTTCTATAAGAAGGCTGACACCGCTATCACATCGCTTAATGAGATCGCTACGGATATCCAGGAAGCAGATCTCCCCGGAATGGCTACTCAGATCAATACTCTTACTGAGAATGCCACAGAAGGCGTATCAACCACTATGGAGAAGATCGATTCCATTAATATCGACCAGCTTAACGACTCCATCGAGAGACTCGATGCGGCTACTGCTGCTTTCCAGGGTACAGTTGAAGCCCTCAATGCTATATTCGGCAGATAATGTGGTATTATTACCTTAATTAACAAAAAAATTTAAGAGTGAATTCATAATGAGACACATTAAGACTAAGATTACCTTAATCATCATCGTGGCGATTATCCTGTCTATGGGTATCGTTACCTTGCTCAGTATGGATTCCATTAAGAGGTTGGGTCAGGAAGACTCAGAGCAGATCCTGATGCTTCTGTGTGAGACAGGACAGAAGAATCTCGATTCCTATTTTGTCAGCGTAGAGCAGTCAGTCGGACTTATCGCTTCGTATGTCGAGACTGACCTCGAGCAGACGGATATCGAAGAGCTGCCTGAGCATGTTGACCGAGTAAGAAGCATCTTCGAGGATATAGCGAGTAAGACAAACGGTGTCCTCACTTACTACTACCGAATCGACCCCGAGGTGACATCGGATACATCCGGATTCTGGTATGTAGATACTGAAGGAACAGGCTTCGTCGAGCATGCGGTCACCGATATATCCCAATACGATACGGCGGATACTTCCGATATCGTCTGGTTCACGGTGCCGAAGGTTACGGGAGAACCCGTTTGGCTTCCTCCGTACGAGACGGAGAATCTGAATGTATATGTTCTTTCCTATAACGTTCCGGTCTATAAGAACGGCGACTTCATCGGCGTTATCGGTATCGAGATCGATTATTCGACTATTGCTAACCAGGTCGATAACATCAGGCTTTACGATACCGGATATGCTTTTATTATCGATGAAGACGGTGGAATCATCTATCATCCTTACCTCGATATTCTCACCATGACTCCCGACGAGATCCCTGCTGTGCCTGACGGTATGCTGTCAGAGGGCGTCAACACGAGATATGTTTTCGACGGGGTGGAGAAGCAGGGCGTGTGCCTTACGCTTCACAACGGCATGAAGCTCACGGTATCGGTTCCTGTTGATGAGATAAACGGCCACTGGGAGTCCCTCGTGTCGAAGACTGTTTATGCTTCTATCTTCGTACTTCTGATATTCGGACTTATCGCCATGTATGTATCAGGCACCATAACCAAGCCCCTCATCGAACTTACGAAGGCGGCACAGAAGGTAAGTGCCGGTGATTATGATGTCGATATCAGTTACAGAAGCAACGATGAAGTCGGTATCCTCTCGCATGCGTTCGAGGATCTCGTCACTAACCTCAGGGTTAATGTGGCCAAGCTTAAGGAAGATAATGCCAGACTTGAGGAGGCTAGCATCCGCGATGCACTGACGGGAGCGAGAAACCGCTTCGCACTCCGCCGTGATTATGACACCTACATCGATAAGGAAGTGCATCTGATGATGTTCGATATCGATGATTTTAAGAGTGTAAATGACGGCAACGGACATGCTATCGGCGATTATCTGCTTAAGAAGACAAGTGATATTCTCATAAACAACTTCGGTAAGGAGAATGTTTACAGATACGGCGGAGACGAGTTCCTGATCATTACAGGCGATGTTACCGAGAAGGACTTTAAGAGAATACTTTCCAATCTTTCCAATGAACTGAGCATCATCTCGCTCGAGAAAAAACAGCTGCCCGTTCATTTCTCGGCAGGTTATGTCTACGGCAAGATATCGCTTCAGGAAGACTTAAGACTTATGCTGCGTCAGGCAGACGAGCTTCTGTATGAAGCCAAGAGCAGCGGCAAGAGCGTGTTCATCGGCAAGGAGTTCGACAGAGAATATGCAGACAGCATAATTAAGAGGGAAGAGGACTGCTTCCGTCATTATTGATCCGTTTAAAGCTGTTCAGGTAATCAGTAAGTTAATCCCAAATGCTTCTGGAGGTCGGCATCGCTGCCGATTACTACGATAGTCTGTCCTGCCTTGAAGGGCTCGGACGGCTCGTAATCCATGTTGAAATCATCCTTGGAATTCTTTACAGCCAGCACATTAAGCTTCATGTTCTGGCGGATCTTAAGATCGATCATGGATTTACCGACCCAGGCGGAGGGAACTTCAACCTCGAAGATAGAATAATCGCCCGGTACTGGGATATAGTCCTTAACATTTGAAGAGCTGTATCTGATGGCAGCCCACTTGGCCATAAACTTCTCGGGATATACAACTTCATCGGCACCGTTTCTTAACAGGAACTTCTCGTGAACGCCTCTCGAAGCTCTGGAGATTACGAACTTGGCACCGAGTTCCTTAAGCAGTGAAGTCGCCTCGAGTGAACTTTGGAAATCATCTCCGATGGAAACGACGCACAGGTCGAATGAATCAACCCCTACGGTCTTCATAAAGTCTTCGTCGGTAGCGTCGCCTACCAGACTTGATGTTACGAACGGGAGAACCTTCTGAAGTCTCTCTTCATGCTTGTCGATGCACAGGACCTCGTTGCCCTGCTTCTGAAGCTTATCCATAAGGTAAGTTCCGAATCTTCCTGCTCCGATTACGAGTATGTTCTTCATAAGTCCTCCTTGGTTTTATCCGACGGCTACCGTGTCCGCGGGATACTTGTCGTTCATTGTGCTCTTACGTCCTGTGGCAGCAAAGACGAGAGTCAATCCGCCGACTCTGCCGCCGTACATTATGAATATCAGTATCAGCTTTGAAGCTGTGCTTAAGCCTGAAGTAATTCCCATCGTAAGTCCTACCGTAGCAACAGCCGAGGCACACTCGAACAGTGTCGTTACGAGAGGAAGACTCTCTATTGTCGCGATGGTGATAGAGCCGATAAGGAACAGATGCATATCGAGAAGGAATACTGCTATGGCACTTGCGACCGTATCGTGATTGATGCGTCTTTTGAACAGAGCCGGTGCTTTCTCGTGACGCAGAACTGAGATCATGGCAGCCCACATTATGGCGACGGTCGTGATCTTCATTCCGCCTGCAGTGGATCCCGGAGCTCCGCCGATCAGCATGAGGATGATAGTAATCGCGAGGCCGCATCCGGAGAAATCATTGTAGTCGATAGTGTTGAAGCCGGCGGTTCTCGGGCTGACAGCGCAGAAGAGAGCCTCCAGGAAACGCTCGCCTGCGGGGGCATCCGTGAGCTCATAGATATAGAAATACAGTGCCGGGATGACTATAAGGAACAGCTCAGCAACGATGATGATCTTGCTCTGCGTGCTGTACTTACGGAAGTCAAGCTTGTACGTTCTTATATCGGACCATGTAAGGAAGCCTATGCCGCCTGTCAGAATAAGTGCGATGAATACGATGTTGACGACAGGGTTGTCGGCATAGAATGTCAGGGAAGAGCACTCGCCGCCCGCGGAACCCATGAGGTCGAATCCGGCATTACAGAAAGCTGAGATGGACATGAAGATCGAGTACCACACACCCTTGGCAAGGCCGAAGTCTCTTACGAATATGGGCATTACGAGTATCGCACCCAGCCCTTCGAAAAGAACCGTGCCCTTCACGATGAAGTCGGTGAGTTTCGCTATGTCTCCCATGTTAGGGGCGGATACAGCCTCCTGCATGGCTGCACGGGAACGGATGTCTATGTTCCTGCCCATAAGTCTCGTGAAGAAAGTGGTCATCGTCAGAACTCCCATGCCGCCGATCTGGATCAGGGCGAGGATTACGACCTGTCCGAACAGTGACCAGGATGTCTGGGTGTCTTTAACTATAAGTCCCGTAACGCATCCTGCGGATACGGAAGTGAACAGTGAATCGATAAACGGCGTTACCGTCCTGTCCTTCGAGGATATAGGGAGCATAAGCAGAACGGCGCCTGCCAACACAAGTATAAGGAACCCCATAAGTATCACCTGGGGACCGGTAAGACGTCTTACTGTTCGATTTTGCATGACATTATTATATAATAATTGCCATGAAGACAAAAACATTATTAGGATCAATTATCATTCTGCTGGCGGTCACGGCTTTATCCGCCTGTTCTTCCGAACCCGCGATCGAGACTGTCCGTGTTCAGACAGCACCTACCAGAGAAACTGTTCCGGAGATAAGTCCCATACCTACGGATACTCCGACTCCCACTCCTGAACCCACACCCGTCGTCGATGACACGGCCCCGTTCTTTGTCAATATCAACAGAGATGCCTGGGTAGCCCTGAACGGCGAGTTCGATATCAACGATTATGTCAGCTATATCGACAATATGGATGCTGAAGTTGAACTTATCATTGACGGCGGCATAAATACTGCACAGACAGGTTCATATCCTCTGAATCTGACCATCGTCGATGATGAAGGCAATTCGACTTCCGACTATATCAACGTAACTGTATATGAGCCTGTCGATACAGGTTCAGGCGGAGATAATACAGGCACTTCCACGACCAACGCCACGGCCTTTGCTGACTTCATGGCAGCATATCCCGGAGAGAATATCCATTACGGAATCGACGTATCGAAGTGGCAGGGTGCGATCGACTGGCAGCAGGTAGCAGCCGCCGGCTGCGAATTCGCTTTTATAAGAGCCGGATGGTCGAGTGAGGGCGAGTTCCATGAGGATGAGTATTTCAGAACGAATATGGAAGGCGCGAATGCTGCCGGAATCCCCATCGGCATCTACGTATATACTACTGATAACACCGTAGAAGATGTTACTGCCCTGGCAGATCTGATGTGCGATCTTGCCGACAGTTATCAGGTAGATCTTCCCATCGTATTCGACTGGGAGAATTTCTTCAGTAACTTCCAGAAATATAAGCTCAGTATCGTCGGTATCAACGAGCTCTATGATGCGTTCGAGTCGCAGATCGAGGCGAGGGGTTATTCCTCCATGATTTACGGAAGCAAGTTTATATTCGACATCATCTGGGATGACGATATAGAGAATGTATGGCTTGCCCATTACACATCACAGACAGACTATTCAGGCATTTATTCATACTGGCAGCAAAGCTGCACGGGAAGTGTGCCCGGTATCGATGCTTATGTTGATATGAACCTGTATTACGGACAGCTTCCGTAATCAGTGTCATAAGGGATGGAGGATAAGATGATCACGATAGATAATGTCAGTGTGAAGTATAAGAAGACTGTTCTTACGGGAGTCAATATACAGGCACAAAGTGGTGAGTGTATCGGTCTTCTCGGTCTTAACGGTTCGGGTAAGTCTACGCTTCTTTCTGCCATCGCAGGCATCAAGAAACCGGCTTCGGGCAAGATAAGTGCCGAAGGCAAGATAGGCTTCGTTACTCAGGAGAATGCGCTTATCGATGAGCTTACGGCTTACGATAACATCCTCATGTGGACATCGATGAAGAAGGACGACATCATGAATGCCCTTAAGGGACCCGAATTATCCATTCTCAAGGTTAGCGACTTCATTAATGTTAAGGTCCGTAATATGTCAGGCGGAATGAAGAAGCGTCTCGCTCTCGCTTCCGTTATCATCACGGGTCCTGATATTCTTCTTATGGATGAGCCTCTCGCGGCTCTCGATATCCCGGCCAAGAGCGACATTCTTAAGTTCATTGATGCCTTTAAGGCCAACGGCGGCATCATCTTTATCGCGAGCCACGAGGCTGAGGTCTTTGAGCACTGCGATAAGGTATATCACCTTAAGGACGGCAAGAGCGTTCAGATTGACAAATCAAGACCTGTGGCCGAGGTAATCAATGCTTAAGGTCGCATTCAAGCGTATCCTCGTATTCATGCCCTATGTGGCGGCATATTTTATAGCGCTCGGACTCGCGGCGCTTGCATTCGCATTCTTCGGAGAGAATGTCCTGTTCAAGGACGGAGCATTCTCGATGGTAAAGGTCGCTTGCTTCGTGCCTGCGGACAATTCGCTTAACTCGGCAGGCTTCTCGCTTATAGCCAACATGAACAGTATCGAGAATACCGTAAACTTCGTCGAGTGCGATTCTCCTGAAGAGGTCAGGGAAGCGGTAGACGATGAAGAGGTAGTTGCAGGTCTTATAATTCCCGAAGGCTTTGCTTCCGGTATTTTCTCCGGTGAGAATATCGATCTTGAAGTCGTATTCAAGTCTGCGGATACATTCGATGAGCAGGTGGTAAAAGACGTTATGCTGGTCCTCGCGAATGACCTCGGGGTCGGCCAGGCATGTACGCAGACCATCTATACCTTCTGCGATCAGGAAGGAGTCGAGTATGGCCTTACGATGGATCTTACGGAGGAAGTTCGTACCAGGGAGTTAGGTTATGCTCTCGACAGACTTAATATGTTCGAGTATGAGTCCGTCGATTCCATTACTACTTTCACGCTCACACAGAAGATCGCAGGTGCGGTACTCGTGTATGTATTGCTTCTGTCGGTATTCGTATTTGCATACTTCTGCAAGGGTTCAAATCCCGCTTTCATCGCACGTGCCAAACTGTCGGGCGTTCCGCCTGTAGTTTTCTTTCTGACTGAGGCTTTTTCCGTAGCCGTCATGATGTATATAGCTTTCGCGGTCATAATCATTGGACTTCACTTCACGAGCATCGGTATCAGTCTTATGGCTCTTGTACGCATGATGCCTATAATCGCACTCATAGCATTTATCGTTACCGGCGTGAGCTACTTGTTCAAGTCTCCCGTATCTGCGGCATATATCTCTTTCGCTGCGTTTACGGTGCTGATGTATCTTGCAGGCGGCTTACTTCCGCTCGAGTTCCTGCCGCGTTTCCTGCAGGAGGGTGCGGTTTATAACCCGCTTAAGTATGTAATAGACTTCACACTGGAGGCGATGTTCTCATGAGAATCTTCCTGAACCGTCTCTACCTGTCCTCCAAGAGAAGCTTCCTTAACCCGTACCTGTACGGCATGGCTCTGATATTAATCGCACTCGCGGTAGCAGCTGTCGCAATGCCTTCCCAGAAGTCCTCGGCTTACATCCCCGTTGCCATTCTTAATCTCGATGATGATGAGGATACTAGGGCTGCCGTAGAGGATATGTGTGAGATGGGTTCCATCTTCGACTTCTATGAAGTTGAGACAGAGACTGAGATGTATTCGGATCTTGCCGCAGGTAAGGCAAATACCGGATTCATACTTCCAGAGGGCCTCATGGACAAGAGCGCATCAATGCGCAGCGTTCCCGATATCACGGTAATTACCACGCCTTCATCGACATTGCCCCTCATGTCATCGGAAGAGGTGTTCATGAAGCTGTTCCCCCGCTTCGCACTCCGCGTAATGTATGACACGGTTGAAAGAAGTGATGTCGAATTAACTGCAGGGTATGAGGAATCGATAAGGGATATCTTCGATGTGTACCTCCACAGTAATATGATCTACCGCCTCGAGACTCTCGAGAGCATCGAGTATAACGAGATAACCAATACGGAGAAGATCGCGATTCCAGTATATAAATTCGCAGGATTCTTCCTGTGGATGGCAGCACTTCTCGGAGCCCTGTCTTATCTTAATGACTGTGACAATAAGCTTTATATGAGAATGAGTAAAGTAGAGAGACTTATCATGGGCCTCATCCTGCCGGCGGCGCATGTCATACCGGTCATCTTAATCGGAATTATCAGTTTCATCATATCGGGATCTGAGTTCTCCATAGGGCATATCCTGCTCTACAGTCTGGTGTGCATTATCCTGGCATTCATCGTCGCTTCCGTTATCGAACTTCTTCCTGCGCACGGGAAGAAGAGCGGTATCTTCGCAGCGGTGCTTCCGACATATCTTATCCTGTCGTTCATCTTCGGCGGAGTTCTCATGAACCTGTCTGTCTACAGCCCGGTATTAAGAACCGTCTCGATGTTCTTCCCGCCATTTTTCTTCTGATTAATAATTGAACTACATACGAATTAAGTGTTAAACTCTAAGGAGTTTATGCCTTTGAGCAGGAGGTTCCGTCAGTTATGTATCTGATTAAGAAGAAGAAGGTGCTGTGCCCCTCGATCTTCCTCATGGATGTCGAGGCTCCCCGTGTGGCTCAGTATTGCCAGCCGGGACAGTTTTTGATCGTCAGGATAGATGAGAACGGAGAGAGAATCCCCCTTACCATCTGTGATTACGACCGCGAAGCCGGAATGATAACCATTGTTGTTCAGACGATCGGTGCATCCACTAAGAGAATGATGGACCTCGAAGAAGGTCAGGGATTCCACGATGTAGTAGGTCCTCTCGGACAGCCTTCGGAACTCGTTACTGATGATATCGAAGAAGTTAAGAAAAAGAAGATTCTCTTCGTAGCGGGAGGCCTCGGAACTGCTCCCGTATATCCCCAGGTCAAGTGGCTGCATGAGCATGGTATAGATGCTGACGTTATCGTCGGTGCCAAGACCAAGGATCTCGTCATCCTCGAAGAGGAGATGAGCAAGGTCGCAGGCAACCTCTATATCACGACCGATGACGGTTCCTACGGCCGTTCCGGTATGGTTACCAAGGTAATCGAGGACCTCGTCGCCGAAGGTAAGAAGTATGATTTGTGCGTAGCTATTGGACCTATGATCATGATGAAGTTCTGCGTACTCACAACTAAGAAATTCGATATTCCCACAATCGTTTCCATGAACCCTATCATGGTTGACGGTACCGGTATGTGCGGAGCCTGCAGACTGACTGTCGGCGACGAGATCAAGTTCGCATGTATCGATGGCCCGGAGTTTGACGGTTATAAGGTTAACTTCGATGAGGCTATGGGAAGAATGAGACTTTATAAGACTCAGGAGGGCGAGGCTCTTCTGGCACTTGAAGAAGGAAAGACGCATCACGGCGGATGCGGAAACTGCGGAGGTGACAAGTAATGGGTGCACCCGGATTTGACAGAGTACCGATAAGCGAGCAGGAGCCTAAGGTCAGAGCGACAAATTTTGAAGAGGTCTGCCTTGGATATACGGAAGAGGAAGCTGTTGTTGAGGCTGCAAGATGCCTTAACTGCAAGAACCCCAGATGCGTAAGCGGATGTCCCGTTCAGATCAACATCCCGGGCTTCATAACAGCTCTTAAGGATAAAGACTTCAAGAAATCCTACGAGATCCTCACGGAGTCTTCATCACTTCCTGCTGTATGCGGACGTGTATGTCCTCAGGAAACACAGTGTGAGGCTCAGTGCATAAGAGGTATCAAGGGTGATGCCGTGTCCATCGGTAAGCTTGAGAGATATGTAGCTGACCGCGCCAGAGAAGAAGGAACAAAGATGAAGGTGACGGAGCCCTCTAACGGCCACAAGGTAGCAGTTATCGGTTCCGGTCCTGCAGGCCTTACATGTGCCGGTGACCTCGCGAAGTTAGGTTACGATGTAACTATTTTCGAGGCTTTGCACGAGGCGGGCGGAGTACTTACTTACGGTATCCCCGAGTTCCGTCTTCCCAAGGAGAAGGTAGTTGCTCCAGAAGTAGAGAACGTAAAGGCACTCGGCGTTAAGATCGAGACTAATGTAGTTATCGGTAAGTCCGTTACTATCGATGAACTCATGAAGGATGAGGGATTCGAGGCTGTATTCATCGGTTCCGGCGCAGGACTTCCCATGTTCATGAAGATCCCCGGCGAGAATGCGAAGGGTGTATTCTCTGCGAACGAGTACCTCACACGTAACAACCTCATGAAGGCTTTCCGTGATGATTCAGATACACCTATCTTCAAGCCTTCTAAGGTAGCAGTCGTAGGCGGCGGTAATGTTGCCATGGATGCTGCGAGAACAGCTTTGAGACTCGGTGCTGAAGTTACTATCGTTTACAGAAGATCCGCTGCTGAGCTTCCTGCAAGAGCAGAAGAGGTCGAGCACGCTAAGGAAGAGGGCATCAAGTTCGAACTTCTCACGAACCCGGTCGAGATCCTCTCTGATGACGATAACAACGTAACAGGTATGAAGTGCGTAAGAATGGAACTCGGCGAGCCCGATGCTTCCGGCAGAAGAAGACCTGTAGTTATCGAAGGTTCAGAATTTGAGCTGCCGACAGATGCCGTTATCATGGCTCTCGGTACTTCACCTAATCCTCTCATTGCTTCCACTACTGAAGGTCTTGAGACGAATAAGTGGAAGTGTATCGTTGCAGATGAGGAGTTCGGAAAGACATCCAAGGAAGGTGTCTTCGCAGGCGGTGACGCCGTTACCGGTGCTGCTACGGTTATCCTCGCTATGGGTGCAGGTAAGGCTGCAGCCAAGGGTATCGATGAGTACATAAAGTCTAAGTGAGAGCATATCTTTACAGATTACTCATAACTGTCAAGCGTAAGCCTATTGCCGACATCGTTGCTGTTGTCGGCATTTTTTCTGCTGTTTATACGGTAATGCACCTGGAGGATATCCCGTATAATCTGATCCCGCGTTCGCAGGATACTGTTCTCGGTGTGCTGACACTGATGCTGATACTCGCATTCGATTATGCATTCGTGACGGGTTTCAGAAGCGGTATCCTCGGGTATAATCCTGCGGATATGACATTCCAGTTTGCCGCTCCGTTCACAAGAGTATTTAACCTGTTCGTGTCCTTCCCGTACGGCATAGGAAGCCTTCTGGTATTTATCTGGCTTATATGCGTCAACTCACCCGTGCTTAAGTGGTGGATCGGATTCACGGCGGCTGATATGGCGGCCTTCGTGGTCGAAGCATTCTTTATTATGTCGCTGACATTCATGATCACTTCGTTCATCAGTGCGAGGTTTACGGATAAGATATGGCCTAAGGTCGTTGCCGTAACAGGGCTTCTGGCGCTTAACGGATTATTCATCGCATTGGTAATCAGGGACCTTATCGGTGTATACGGTTCGTTCGATGCGGTGCGTTCAGCAAGCCTCGTGGAGAATCTTACGATTGCGGGCAACTCCGGATGGGCTGATATGTTTCCTATAGCAGGATGGATCGGATTGTTCTACAAGGGAATGCTTCGTGGCAGCAGCTCTTATCTGCCTGCCGTTGTCATTCTTTATGTAGTGCTCTGGATCATAACGGTGGTACTCTACCGCAAGGGCAAGTTCGATTTCTATGAGACAGCCGTGCTTAATACCAGCAGGATAGTCGAGATCGTAGAGGCGAGCCAGGCGGGAGTTGAAGCCGTTAATACCGGTATCGCGAGAACTGCAGTAGTCGGCAGGGAAGTGTATAAGAGAGGCTGGGGTTCCACGGCGTTCTTCCATATGCATCTGTTCGAGAACTTAAGGACATCCAAGCTGTTCTTTATCAACAAGGTCGCGATGATATACAGAGTGTTCGCGCTTATTGTGCTTCTTATAACGGACAGCATAATGCCGGAGGACCTCGATGTCATCGTAATCGTTATCGGTA
>CAMNNN010000015.1 GCA_946545505.1 uncultured Clostridia bacterium | reverse complement strand
AGATGATGATGAATTCTTAAGTAGAATAGGAAATTAGAACATATACTAGATAGTAACATGCATTCATTATGGAGCGATAAGATAATGAGACTTTTGGCAAATATTCTTTGGTTCATATCCGGGTGTAAATGCTCTACATAATTCGCCACGGAAAGACAGACTGGAACACAGAACACAGACTTCAGGGAAGGACAGACGTTCCACTTAACGCAGAAGGCCTCAGAATGGCCCGGGAAGCGGCAGCACGATACAGACAGGTACACTTTGACGTCTGTTACTGCTCTCCGCTTATACGCGCTTATAAGACGGCTCAGATACTTCTCGAGGGAAGAGACGTTCCGATTATCCGTGACGACCGCCTCATGGAGATGGGGTTCGGAATCTATGAAGGCACCGCGAACTGTTATGATATACCCGGCTGTCCCATGAAGGTCTTCTTCAAGCATCCCGAAGACTATAAGGTGCCCGTGGAGGGCGGAGAGAGTATGGATGAGCTTTTCGGAAGGACTGGAGAGTTCCTTAAGGAAGTCGTGGAACCTGACCTCGCTGCCGGCAAAGATGTGCTTATAGTGGGGCACGGCGCCATGAATTCATGCATCACGTGCCAGGTGAAGAAGCGCGACGTAGCCGACTTCTGGGCGGACGACATCGAGAACTGCAAGCTTCACACACTCATCGCAGACTGACTCTACCAAGCGTAGGTACAACTTATTTCTAAGCCGCGTTATCCTTCAGCCAAGGAGGTGATCGTAATGGATCAGTACGTAACAGGAGAGGCCATCAGGACTCTGCGCGAGAGATCGGGTTACACTCAGGCGGAACTGGCAGGGAAGATATGCGTCTCGGATAAGGCCGTCTCGAAATGGGAGACAGGCAAGGGCTATCCCGACATCTCGTTACTCGAACCGCTCGCGGAAGCCCTTAAGGTGTCGGTAACGGAGCTTTTGTCAGGCAATCTCATCACTAACAACAACGTGTCAGCCAACATGCTGCGCTCTAATTTCTACGTGTGCCCCGTGTGCGGCAACATAATCCACAGCGTTGGGGAGTCTTTGGTGCAGTGTAACGGTGTTACACTCGTCCCCGAAGAACCCTCAAAGCCCGATGAGAAACATGTTATTAAAGTTGAGCGGATAGAAGACGAGTACTACGTTTCGGTGGACCACGAGATGACAAAGAATCACTACATCTCGTTCATTGCAGCCGTGTCAGATAACGGGATCCAGCTTAGAAAAATCTATCCGGAGTCAGCGGCTGAAGCCAGATTCCGGATAGAGGGTGTACGTAAATTCTATTGTTACTGTAACAGAGACGGTTTATTTAGTCTTTGAGATGAACTTCTCTGTGTTGGAGTCGAGCTCTGAGAGCATCTTAACGATGAAGTCTTTCTTCTCAGCGAAGCCGCCTCTTACCCAGAGTGCGATGACGGCAACACATCCGCGGGTGCGGTAATTAGTCTGGTATCTCAGAGTAATATCGCTCGCGGATTTATCTTTCTTCTCAGCCTCTATCTGTCTGAACGAACCCTCGAGACATCTGTTGAATCTGTCTCTTAACTTGCTCGTACTGTTAGGGCTGAACATCATTCTGAAGATGGCGCGGTTATCGTCGATATAATCTACCAGATGTGTGAAGAACTGGTCGGAAGGAAGGGACTCGAGCTGCAGTACAAGCATACCGAGGTCGACCAGGATATCCTGCTCAGCCTTATCATAAAGATCATATACGTCGAGGTAGTGCTTGTAGAAAGTACCGCGGTTGATGTCGGCCTTCTCCGTGATCTCCTTTACCGTGACCTTATGAAGCTCCTTCTCGTAGAGCAGATCGGCGAGGGCATCGATGATAGCCTTTCTTGTCTTCGCTGTTCTTCTGTCGTAAGTGTTTGTATTCTCGCTCATAGTTAATATTCCTTGATAAATAGGATTAATTCATGTTTAACACTAATTCGGGGTTTTTGCAATTATTCTGAACAATTACCCCTCTTCCCGTCCTTTAAACGACACTCGTCAAACCAAGTGTCGGATAAGCGACAGCGGCGGTGTCCATTGCACATTGGTTTGCCCCTTCGAAAATGGTTTCATGTAATCACAACAAGCCAATCTTCTAATCAGCACATTGCCTTCCATTCGATGCTGGTTTAACCTATACGGGAGGGGCGCTCCATAAGGAGTTGCCCCTCTTGTATTTCAGTTCTCTTTATAGCATCCGAGGAACGTGAACTCCGCAGGCTCCGAGTCAAGCTGGCACAACAGGTTAACGAACTGTTCCGAGTAGATCGAAGCCTCTACGTCGAGGTAGAACATGAACTCGAAGTCGCGTCCCACTATGGGGCGCGATTCCAATTTCGTGAGGTTCAGGCCGAGTGCGGAGAACCTTGACAGCAGGTCCGTGAGGGAACCCGGTGTGTGGCCGAGTGAGATCATGATGGAAGCCTTGTCTGCGCCGGGATAGATCTCGAGATCCTTGCAGATAACGATGAACCTCGTGTAGTTGTGATCGGAATTCTGCACGTCGTCCTTGATGACGTCCAGACCATACAGAGGCGCGCACTCGGGGGAGGAGATGGCTGCGATATCATCTCTGTCGCTCTCGGCTACCATCTGCGCCGCTACTGCGGTATTCGCGACGATGTTTACCTTGATGTTCTGATACTCGCGCAGGAACTTGCTGCACTGGCCGATAGCCTGAGAGTGTGAGTACACTTCCTTGATGTTCTCGAATTTGGTGCCGGGCTTCGCGAGAAGTCTGTGCGAGATCTGCAGCTTCATCGCGCGTACGATGTGGAACTTATGCGAGTTCATGAGGTCGTATACCTGCGTCACGGAGCCGTAGGACGAGTTCTCGATGGGGAGGACGCCGTACCTGCACATGCCGGCCTCGACCGCATGGAAAACTCCGTCGAAGGTTCTGAAGTACATTATGTCGGCATTAGCGAAAAGCTTATCCGTGGCAAGCTGGGAGTAAGCTCCCTCGATACCCTGACATGCGACTACGGCTGTGTCCGGGAAGATCTTCGCGGTGTTGTCGAGCGCCTGCTTTATTGTCTTGTCGAGTGTGGTATCAGTTACCGTCTGCGCAGAGGTATAAGAGTGCGACAGTCCGAATAAAGTGCGGAACAATGTCTTCTGCAAAGTCGCCATAACGATGTCATCGTTCTCGTTCAGTGAGCCGATGAAGTGTCTCTCGTAGGCTCTGTCAGCCTTGATGCTGATTCGCTGTTCGCACAGTTCCGCGATCTGTCTGTCGATCGCTTCAAGCTTTGTCTGTTTCTCGGATGCCGTCATGTTTTTTCCCTCCGTTCGGTGATAAGAAAAGGGCCCTGCTTTCACTGCAGAGCCCTCGCTTATTCTTATGTTATGAATGTCGCAATTTCAAAGCAGTGAAAACTTATTTGAACCTCGTAAAGAATCCAAATCCAAAAAAGAAATCAAAGTTTGTAAACGACTTTCTGTTCATGGCGGGGATTATAGACCTATAATCCGAGGAATGCAATAGGAAATCCTGACGGCTTATCAGACGTTAGCTTTAGTCACGGCAGTGATGCAGATCGCGAAGCCGTCGCCGTCACTGCGTATTACTTTCGCGTAGATGCAGTCATCGTCCTTACGCAGCATGATGTTCTGCTTCTCGGTAAGCTCCGTATCCGTAGTGAGTAAAGCAAACTTGTTGTTGACGGATCTTCGTGTGATCTTACCCGAATGCGCCACGACGCCAACGGCCTTCTCTTCGAGCAGGTAGAACGTATAAGGAGTCGACTCTTCGGTCTCCTGCCATGTGATGTCGCCGTTGCCGTCTTCGAGCATGATGCTGCCTATGCCGGTGATCTCGTAGTACTTAAGTTCCACAGGTGAACCCTTAGGCAGGAAGCTTCTCTCGAACGCCACGTGAAGCTCCTCTTCAAGCTGGTTCTTCGTGTTGTCAGAGACGAAGACCTGACCTCCTACCGTGAGGCTCTCGAGCCGTCCCGTGATATTGATGGTGGAACCCATGCAGCCGTACTTCATCTTCTTCTCGGAACCGATATTTCCGATGACCGCGTCGCCCGTGTTGATGCCGACGCCCATCTCGAGCTCGGGGTAACCGTTCGCGACGTTCCACGCATTGACTTCTTTCAGCGCGTTCTGCATTTCCACGGCACACTTAACTGCACGCGTCGCGTGATCCGGCAGATTCTTCGGCGCCCCGAAAACAGTAAATATGCCGTCTCCCAGGAACTCGATAACGGTACCGTTGTACTTCTGTATTACGGCTACCATCGCCTCGAAATAGTGGTTGAGCACGGTAATGAGTTCTTCTGCATCCAGTTTGGCACCGAGCGCCGTGAAGCCTCTTAAGTCGCTCATGAGGATGGTGACGTTACGTTTCTGCCCGCCGCTCTTCTGGCCTTCCTGAGTCATGAGAGCGTAGTCCGCGATGTCGGGTGATGTGTATCGCACCAGTGCGGAGTTAACTCTGAATAACTGTGTAAGATCCGTTATAACAACGAGATACACAGCCTGTTCCTGATCCTGGCTGAAGTGCGTCATCTTAACGTGAAGGTTATGCACCTCGCCATTGTTATTCCAATAGTCTACGATCGCCTCGTGCGAATCGACCTTGCTCAAGATGGAATCGATGAAGACCTGGATGAGGTCGTCATTGCCCTGTACATAAGGAATGGACTCCCAGATCTTAACACCTTCATCAGCCGAGATTCCGAAGAGTTTCTCCGCTGCGGGGTTGGAATAAAGCAACGTACCGACATTCGATATGATGCATATCGAATCTTCGGAATGAGTAAAGAAATACTGTACCTGTTCGTTGCTTAACATACTCCTATAGTATAACTTATTAATGACGGCAAGAGACGACAATTATAAGGAGACACCTTAATGGAAGAGCCTAAGTATTACGACAGTATCAAGGAGTTGATCACAGCAACCTCCACCATATATAAGAACGACACAGCCTTCAGAGTGAAGGTTAAGCCCGGAAAGGAACCCGAGTATAAAGACTACACTTATGCGGACTTCATGGAGAACGTGAATGCCCTCGGCGCGTCTTACTACAGCAGGGGTTTTAAGGGAGGCAGGGTAGCCATAATCGGACGTAACCAGTACTACTGGGTTACGGCGCACATGGCATGTCTGTTCGGAGGCATTGTGTCCGTTCCGATAGACAAGGAGCTGCCGCTGGGAGAGATGGAAGATTCGCTGATCCGCGCTGAAGTCGACGCGGTAGTGTTTGACGTTAAGAACAAGGAGCAGATCGATCAGATCCGTGCCAACGGACGCACGCGTATCCGCGAGTATATCTGCATGAACGACCACCTCGAGGGGTGCCTTAATGTGGAGGATCTCATCGTGGAAGGCCGCACTCTTTCTGATGAGATTAAGCAGGAGTTCATTGACTTTAAGCCTGCGCCCGAGTCCATGGCGATACTGCTGTTTACCTCGGGCACCACGTCCAAGTCCAAGGCCGTAATGCTCTCCAACCGGGGCATCGCCTGCAACGTGGCGGACCTTCTTGTGTTCGAGGTCTTTGACGAACACTCCACCAATATCTGTTTCCTGCCGTTCCACCACATACTGGGTTCCACGGGTCTGCTTTTCGCGCTCGCGGACGGCATGCGTAATGTATTCTCTGACGGCATCCGCTACATCAAGCAGAACCTCAGTGAGTACGGCGTTACGTTCTTCCTCGGAGTGCCCGCGCTCATCGACAAGATGTATGAGACTGTGGAGAAGGGTGTCGAGAAGCAGGGCAAGACGAAGACCGTGGAGCGCGCCAAGAAGCTCGCGCGGTTCCTGCTGTTCTTCGGTATCGATATTCGCCGTAAGCTGTTTAAGGAGATCATCGGTCAGATGGGCGGGCAGCTCAAGTACATCATTTCCGGCGGCGCGCCTCTGTCGGCACGCGTGTCACAGGGCTTTACAGACCTCGGCATAGAGATCTACCAGGGCTACGGTCTTACCGAGACTTCGCCGGTGCTTGCCGCCGAGAATAAGGGTCACATCCGCGCGGGTTCCATCGGACGCCCGCTGCCTGCGGTTAAGATAGAGTTCATGGATAAGGACGAGGACGGTATGGGTGAGCTGTGCGCCAAGGCGCCTAACGTTATGCTCGGCTACTACAATAACGAGGAACTCACGAAGGATGTCATCAGGGACGGCTGGTTTCATACAGGCGACCTGGGATATATGGACAAGGACGGTTACATATTCTTAACGGGACGTAAGAAGGACATGATCGTTCTTAAGAACGGCAAGAAGGCGTTCCCGGAGGAGATCGAACTGCTTATGAATAAGATCCCGGGTGTAGCTGATTCGTTCGTGTTCGGTGAGCCGATTGACGGCGACTGGACGGACCTTCGGATCGCGTTGCAGGTGCAGTATTCAGCCAAGGAGATCGAAGAGGTTTACGGAGTGGATACGCCCGACCGGATCCGCGATGTATTGTGGGAGAAGATCAAGGAAGTTAACCAGACGATCCCGCACTATAAGCGGGTCACGGACTTGTATCTTACCGAGGAGCCGTTTATCAAGACCACGTCCCTTAAGATCAAGCGTAAAGAGCAGCTTAAGCGCGTACTGGGCGAATAAAGACGGCCGCTGAATTCAAATAATAGATTTTTACAATTATTTGCTCCATTCTTAACACATTTATCACAGAAGATTATGGAGAATGTAAGCATGATCAAGATGCTTATTAACGACAACTGGACAATGCGAAGAACAGATTCCGACAGGCGGCTCCCGGCGACGGTCCCGGGGTCTGTTTACGGTGATCTTCTTAACAACCGGCAGATGGAGAATCCGTTCTGGAAGGACAACGAGATCGAAGCTCTCAAGCTGATGGATTATGACTACGAATATGAGACTTCCTTTGATGCAGATGAGAGGTTTTTACAAAGCACTCATACGGTCCTCAGGTTCGACGGTCTTGATACCCTGGCTGATGTTTATCTTAACGGCAGACACATCATTACCGCGAACAATATGCACAGGACATGGGAGCATGAAGTAAAGGATCTTCTTAAGGATAAGGGAAACATTTTAAGAGTCGTTTTCCATTCTCCCACAAGGTTCATCGCCGAGGCGTTCTCTGCGGCTCCTACTCTCGGTACCGAGGACTGTATGCAGGGCTTCGTCCACCTTCGCAAAGCTCATTACATGTTCGGCTGGGACTGGGGAGCTCACCTTCCTGACATGGGCATAATGAGAGATGTATCTCTTATCTCCTACGACACGGTCAGACTTAACTCCATTAACTTCATTCAGCATCACGGCGACGATATTACGCTGGAGATCATCCCTGAGTTCGATGTGTTGGATGGCAGCAAAGAACTGACAGTGGAATATGAAGTTACGGATCCCGACGGTACGGTTCATACCTTCCGGGATCAGGATAATAAGATATCCGTCGACCCCGGTAACCGCTGGTGGCCGAGGGGTTACGGCAAACAGAATCTGTACACTGTTACGGTTAATATCTATGACGGAGAACACCTTCTTGATTCGATGACCAGGCGAGTCGGCATCAGAACTATCACCATGGACAGGACTCCTGACAAGTGGGGTGAGAGATTCTGTGTGCGCGTGAATGGGGTTAATATTTTCGCCATGGGCGCTGACTACATTCCCGAGGATCACCTGCTCGGCAGAGTTACACCTGAGACTACCCGTAAGCTTCTGGAGAAAGCGGTGTTCGCGAACTTCAATTCCATACGGGTATGGGGCGGAGGTTATTATCCTGATGACTGGTTCTACGACTTGTGCGATGAGCTGGGTATCATCGTCTGGCAGGACTTCATGTTCGCCTGTGCCGTTTATGATCTGACCCCCGAATTCGAGGCGAATATCAGAGCCGAGTTTAAGGACAACATCATAAGGTTAAGACATCACGCTTCACTCGGACTCATGTGCGGCAACAACGAGATGGAGCAGTTCGTCAAGGAAGGTGTCTGGGTAAGTAAACCAAGTGAGATTGAAGATTACACCAGGATGTATGAACAGATACTGCCCGAGATGATGAAGGAGCTGGCTCCGCAGGTGTTCTACTGGCCGGCAAGTCCGTCTTCGGGCGGCGGATTCGATGAGCCTCAGGATGAGAACAGAGGCGATGTTCACTACTGGGATGTATGGCATGGCAACAAGCCTTTCTCCGAATACAGAAAATTCCATTTCAGGTATCTGTCGGAGTTCGGTTTCCAGTCATTTCCGTCAGTTAAGACAGTTGAGACTTTTACCGACGATGAACGCGACAAGAATATCTTCTCCTACATCATGGAGAGGCATCAGCGTAACGGTTCCGCCAACGGTAAGATAATGAATTACATGCAGCAGACTTACAGATACCCGACGGACTTTGACACGCTGATCTACGCCTCGCAATTACTGCAGGCGGATGCGATCCGTTACGGCGTCGAGCACTTCAGAAGAAACCGCAATGACGACAGATGCATGGGCGCGGTCTACTGGCAGTTTAACGATTGCTGGCCGGTTGCTTCATGGTCAAGCGTCGACTACGAAGGACGTCTTAAGGCGCTGCATTATTATGCAAGACGGTTCTTCGCTCCGGTAATGATCTCTTGCGAAGAAGAAGGAATGCTCGGAAGTTCACAGGAGCTGGTAAGACTCCCGTTCGGATTTAATAAGTCCGTCAGACTCTGCGTTTCTAATGAGACATTGGAAGACAAGGAAGTTAAGATCAGCCGGCAGATAAGAGACAGTAAAGCGAATGTACTTAAGTCTTCGGAAATTACGAAGACAGTCCCTAAGCAGACGTCGCTTTGGCTCGATAAAGAGGAACTGCCTCAGATCGATATCTATAACGAATATGTAAGTTATCAGGCATCGGTCGGAGATGAGGTTATCTCAGAAGGAACAGTTATCTTCTCTTTGCCTAAGTACTTCAGATACATAGACCCGAATCTCAGGTACGAAGTCGACGGTAACAGGATAACAATACATGCAGATAGTTATGCCGGTAGCATAGAGATAAGAAACGATAACGATGATCTTATCCTTACCGATAATTTCTTCGACATGAATGCAGGAACGAAGACTGTCGAAGTGTTAAGCGGCGATATAACTGACTTAAGATTAAGAAGCGTATATGACATTAATTAAGGAGGCCCCGATGGACAGAAAATATATTATCGACACAGAAGAGAATAAGGCGTTCATGAATGGACTTACGGAAGATCTTCTTAAATTCGGTCACAGATTCCCGGCGCCGACGGGTTCCTCTTATTATCTTGGTGACGACGGTACGCCCTGGACAGACAGACCGCGCGAGACTTGGATCACCTGCCGTATGGCGCATGTATACAGCATCGGGTCCATCCTGGGCCACGAGGGATCTGAAGATCTGGTGGATCAGGCTCTTAAGGGTCTGAGAGGCGAACTTCACGACGATATCAACGGCGGATGGTATCCTGGTATAACAGCTGAGGGCAAGATCCTTGCTGACAAGCAGTGCTATGCACATGCTTTTGTAATCCTCGCGGCAAGCTCGGCTTTATTGGCGGGAAGACCCGGAGCTTCGGAAATCCTTAAGGAAGCGCTGGAACTTTATGACAGAAGATTCTGGAACGAAGAAGAAGGATTATCATGCGATACATGGAACACGGAATTTACCGTCTGTGATCCATACAGAGGCCTTAATGCCAACATGCATACAGTTGAAGCTTTTCTTGCTGTGGCGGATGTTACGGGAGAAGAAGCCTACAGAGTGCGTGCAGGCAGAATAATCGACCATGTTATCGCGTGGGCACAGAACAACAACTGGAGGATACCCGAGCATTTCACAACTGACTGGCATGCTGATCTTGACTGCAACAAAGACAGACCGGCGGATCAGTTTAAGCCTTACGGAGCGACTCCCGGACACGGCATAGAATGGGCAAGACTGATAACTCAGTGGGCGGTCTCGACTTACGGGGACAAGGATGGAAAAAAGAAGTACATCGATGCCGCGACGAAGCTTTTCGAGAGGGCTGTCGAAGACGCATGGAATGCGGACGGCGCTCCCGGAATTGTTTATACTACTGATTGGGACGGCAAGCCCGTGGTTCACGACAGAATGCACTGGACTTTGGCCGAGGCGATCAACACATCGGCGGTTCTTTACAGAGCGACCGGCGAGACTAAATATGCTGATATGTATTCTGAGTTTTTGAAGTACCTGGATGAGAAGGTATTAGATCACAAGAACGGATCCTGGTTCCATCAGCTGGACCGCGCGAATAATGTCATCGGCACCGTATGGCCGGGTAAATCCGACATCTACCACGCGCTGCAGGCCACGTTGATCCCTTACTGTGATATATCTGTTTCTGTAGCGCCCGCATGCCTGAGAAAGAGAGGCTGATTATGAATACGGATGTAATTGCTCTTGGTGAACTTCTGATCGACTTTACAATGAACGGATTAAGCGGGCAGGGCAATAACCTCTATGAGGCTAACCCCGGAGGCGCTCCGTGTAACATTCTTTCCATGCTGAGCAAACTCGGCAGGCGGACATCCTTTATAGGCAAAGTCGGAAGCGATCAGTTCGGAAGACTTCTTCGCGGCACCATCGAAGATGTCGGCATAGACAGCACGTACCTTCTTAACGATCCTGACGTACCTACGACACTGGCATTTGTTCACACTTTGCCCGACGGCGACAGGGATTTCTCCTTCTACAGAAAGCCCGGCGCGGACATGATGCTTAAGCCTTCTGAGATCAAAGAAGAGATGTTTGAAGGAGCGAAGATCTTCCACTTCGGGACGCTTTCCATGACTGCACCCGAAGTGCGGGAGGCGACGCTGAAGGCCGTGGATATCGCGAAGAGTAAAGGCATGATAATCTCACTTGATCCTAACCTTCGCCCACCGCTTTGGGATTCCATGGAGAGTGCGCGGGAGCAGATGCTTAAGGCGATCTCTCTTTGTGATGTGCTTAAGATCTCCGATAACGAGGTGCAGTTCGTATCCGGCAAAGACGACTACGATGAAGGCATCCGTTTTATCCGGGAGCAGTTTAATCCCAAGCTTATCTGCCTCACGCTGGGCAAGGACGGAAGCCGCGCCTATTATAAGGATCTGCGTGTCGAAGTGCCGGGCTTTAAGCAGGAGAATACCATCGACACCACAGGAGCCGGAGACACTTTCTGCGGATGCATGTTGGACGGCATCTTAGCGGACGGTCTCGAGGACCTGAATGAAGATAAGCTTCGCGGCATGCTGACCTTCGCTAACGCGGCTGCATCTCTCGTGACAACCAGAAGGGGTGCTATCAAATCAATGCCGGACAGGGATGAAGTAAAGGCGCTGATGCTCGGATAATTGCCCTCAATGGTACGTTGCCGCAATTACCATCACAAATTAGTGCTTTCTGTGCGGTCACAAGTGTTATAATTTGTCCGCTGCGGGCGCATGTTCGCATTATTATCACTTGAAGCAGGAAGAGCATTTATGAAAGGTTTAAAAGACTTAATCCTTGATGACAGCCCCAAGGCTGCCAAGAAGCTCGAGAAGATCTTTGCCAAGGATCCTGAATCCGGGGCATATTTCGAGCAGTTGAAGGCAGAGGTAAACAGACCTTCTGCGCAGGAGTTCCCGAAGTTCAGGATTATAATTACAGACTCGTTTGTCTGTTTCTCGCGTCTTATGTTCGGAGGCTCGCTGGAGATCATTCCACTCTCGCAGATTACCAATATCTACAGAACAAATATCGTAAGAGGCGGGTACGATTACGATAATTTCACACTCGCTGTTGAGACGGCGAACGGTCTCAGGTACTTATCGGTCTACCCGCGTACCAGTGCGAAATCACTGGATGTATTTAACGAAGTGATCGAGGCAGTAAGAGCAAAGATAGCGGTAAACGGGGGTGCACTCACATGATGGTGGTATACGGAACAAGAAAGAAGCTTAAGAAAATAAAGCCTCTGGGCAGGATGAGATGCACGAACTGCGGACATGAAGTCGACGCATCGCTTGCCAAGGAAGGCGGATACTTTCACATCTGTTTTATCCCCGTGTTTCCTCACTTGGGCTACAAGATGATACTGTGTCCCTGCTGTGGAATCATGAAGAAGCTCACGAACGAAGAGTTCAAAGAGCTGAAGAACAGCGCTGAGTAAGATCAACAATACTTCTGACATAGCAAAAGCCCCGTAACCTAATGGATACGGGGCTTTATTCCTGGAGCCGCTTGTGGGACTCGAACCCACGACCTGCTGATTACAAATCAGCTGCTCTACCAACTGAGCTAAGGCGGCGTACGCGAAGGAATTATATTTGATGATTTGTTTGATGTCAAGTATTTAATTTATAGGGCGTCATTATACACTTCCCTTCGGGAGTGTCGCTTAACCGACAGACGCGATGAATATTGACCATTGGTTCCCCTTAAAAGCCGTGTTTAAATGCAGCTGTAGCACGAAAAACACAAGACAAACTCTAAGAAAACTACTTTAGGAGGAAACCAAAATGAAGAACATGAACAAGTTTGCAGCAAAAGCAATCGGCATTGCTCTTGCAGTACCCATGGTACTCGGCGGCGCGATTGCATATGCAGATGAAGCACAGCCCGAAGAAGAGATTGTACCCGGCTATCAGGTGTTCCAGCGTGACTACTACGTTTCTGGAACACTTCCCGCAGGAGCTATCTACTACAGAGATACAGATAATTTCGTAGCACCTGTTTCCGGTACGTATTACTTCGTAACATCCGATGAGGATGATAACTACGCATACGCAGTAAGAAGTGTTCAGCCTGAATTCACTATCAACGGCGTAAAGTCAAACAATCCCGGTGATTACTGGGGCTGCAATTCCGTAGTTTATCTCGAGGCCGGTGAGTACAGTATCGACTGGCAGGGAAGACTTCCCGGCTGGTTCACACTTACAGGCACACTTCTTAGTGCAGATTGTTACTGTTACGATCTCGGAACTCCTACAGAGTTCGTTTCGTCCGATTCAGACAGCGATTCTGTCCCTGTAGATGATGAGGATGAGGTTGAGATACATGAAGAGAATGATGAGACTCCCGCAGGTGATGACACACCCGTAACGAATGTCTCTGATTCTGTGATTACGGTTGCTGTTCCTGTGGATCTCCGCATCGCTTCCGTTAAGAACTTTATCGGTCACATCTATCTTGAAGGTCTCGGCAGAGAGTGCGACCCTGAGGCTATGGATCTGTGGGTTGATATGATCGTCAACCAGAACGTAACAGGTACTCAGGTTGCTACTATGATCCTTACAAGCGATGAGTTCGAGGACAAAGATCTTACTGATGAAGAGTTCGCTTCTGTAGTTAACGATGTGTTCGGTATCGAGAACGCAGACGATTCTGTAGTAGAGCAGCTTTCAGACGGTGTTTCCAGAGCTTCCGTAATCGAGCAGCTCGCTGAGACATCCGATTGGGCTTCCAAGTGCGCATTCTACATGGTCAACGTATAAACACAACACATCGAAAAGCACACATAAGGGGGCTTCGGCCCTCTTTTTTATGCGCGTTAAAAATAATTGACATCCGCCCTCTTAAAATAATAAAATTATTAACGTGCTTGGCGCACAATAATCGAATATCAGTTGGAGGATATTTAAATGGCTGAGAATAAGTGGATCTGTCCCGCATGCGGACAGGAGAATGATGGTAAGTTTTGCGTAGGCTGCGGTGCCGCAGCTCCCGTTGCTGAAGAAGTAAAGA
>CAMNNN010000014.1 GCA_946545505.1 uncultured Clostridia bacterium | reverse complement strand
TCACAGAGTACACATCGCCTATCTCGGCTCCCTTAAGAGGCGGCAGGATGCCGGCCAGGATCTTCCCTGCCATCGTCTTGCCGCATCCGGGACTTCCGAGAAGAAGAATGTTATGAACTCCCGATGCAGCGATAAGAAGTGCACGTACCGCCTTCTGCTGTCCTTTAACTGATGAGAAATCAGGCAATTCATCTTCGGCCTTGTCAATGTCTTCTACGCTGTAAGATACAGGCTCATAGCCGCTATTACCGAAGATATCCCTTAACCCTCTTAATTCACTTAGTGTCATGCACTTAAGATTCGCGCATCTGGCGGCGTCAGTCTCATCTTCGGGGATGAACACCATATCGTACTCATCCTGGTTCATGCGCAGCCTTAATGAGGCAGCCGGAGTTCCCTTTACCGTACCGTCGAGCATAATCTCACCTGTCGCATAGATGCGGATATCCCTGGACACCTGAAGCTGGCCTGATGCCATGAGCATCCCCAGTGCTATCGGCAGGTCGAATCCCGTACCGGATTTCTTGATGTAAGACGGAGAGATTGAAGCCGTGATATGACCCTTCGGCATCTTATACCCTGAAGCCGCGAGGGCTGCCTGGATCCTGCCTCTGGACTCTCTTATAGATGAGTCACACAATCCTATAACGTCGAATGACGGAAGCCCCGGTGTGATAGAAACCTCGATCCCCGCATCAACCGGAGTCATACCGTCCATAAATGACGTGAAAACCTTTACCAATGCTGTTTGCGCAGCCATATATTATCCTCCTTATTCCTTGTTCCTCTTTAACGATAGCAGGGGCGGAAGCCTTAAAAACCGACAATTGTCGACAAAAAACGACAAAAAACGACAAAGTGGTGGTACAATACGTAGGCTCTATTAGAAATAATTAATAAGAACAGAGGTATATATAATGGAACTTGGTATAGTAGGACTTCCGAACGTAGGAAAGAGTACGCTTTTCAATGCGATCACTAAGGCAGGCGCTGAGTCGGCTAACTACCCCTTCTGCACCATCGAACCTAATGTAGGCGTCGTTGCAGTTCCGGACAGCAGACTTGATGAGCTTGCCAAGATGTATAACCCCGAGAAGTACACTCCCGCCGTTATCAAGTTCGTTGATATCGCAGGTCTCGTAAAGGGTGCGAGCAAGGGTGAAGGTCTCGGAAATAAGTTCCTGTCCAATATCAGAGAAGTTGATGCCGTCGTTCACGTAGTTAGATGCTTCGACGATCCCGACGTTATCCACGTCGACGGCAACGCAGACCCTGAACGCGATATCGGAGTAATCAACCTCGAGCTTATCCTCTCTGACATGGAAGTCATGGAGAAGAGAATCGACAGAACAAAGAAGATGATGAAGGGCGGCGACAAGTCATATCAGGCAGCCCTCGACGTATATGAGAAGATCTATGCAGCTCTCGAGGCTGAGAAGGCCGCCAGATCCGTTGAACTCGATGCTGACGAGATGGAGTTCACCAAGGACCTTCAGCTCATCACCATGAAGCCTGTTCTGTATTGCTGCAACATCAAGGAAGATGATATCGGCAACGACGATATTCCTTATGTAAATACTGTTAAGAAGATCGCTTCCGAGGAAGGTTCCCAGGTAGTTGTTATCTCCGCTAAGATCGAAGAAGAATTGAGCCAGCTCGATGATGAAGACAGACAGATGTTCCTCGATGACTTAGGTCTCGATTCGGCAGGTCTCGATAAGATGATCCAGGCCTCCTATAAGCTTCTCGGTCTCATTTCCTTCTTAACAGCCGGTCCTCAGGAAGTTCGTGCTTGGACTATCAAGGAAGGCACAAAGGCTCCTCAGGCTGCCGGTAAGATCCACTCTGACTTCGAGCGCGGATTCATCCGTGCTGAAGTTGTTTCATTCGACGATCTCGTCGGATTGGGCTCGATGGCAGCATGCAAAGAGAAAGGTCTTGTAAGATCCGAAGGAAAAGAATACGTGATGAAAGACGGAGATGTAGTACTGTTCAGATTTAATGTCTGATCGGTATTATCTCTCGTTTATCTTGATCTCAAACGTCTCCTTATAGGTGACGTTTTTCTTTAGAGGTAAATTTGTCGTATTCGTATCCGTACGCTCGATTTCCTTACTGCAGAAGTCGATCATAAGCTCACAGAAATCGTTCTGTCTGAGAAGCTCATCGTGTAAGGACTCATTCATCTGCTCAGGAGTAAAAGGCAGGATCGTGAAATCGAACTTCTTATCACCTGTTGCTCTCGTAACTACAAATGAACTTCCCTGCGACGACTGAAGTCTCATGGAATCCGTATCTGTATGTGAGCTGTTCTCGGCAGGTCTTGCATATGAGTGGAAGATCTTGTCCGCACCCGCTGAGAACTGTCCTATACGGGTCGCATTCTTACGGTCATAGTAAGACTCTCCGGGACCTCTTCCATACCATGTACAGAGCATATCTTCCTTGGTGACAGGCATACGGAATCCGTAGCGCACCATATCGTATCTGGGAGTGAAATTCAGAGTAACCCTGATAAGGTCCTTCGAAGGAACTTCATATGCTACAAGGATGTCTCCCTTAAATGCGAATGACTTATATCTCGATATGAGTGAGAACACTCCGTTGACAACACCGTAGGTCATACCATCGAACTTGATGGACTTCTGGATCTGCTCATAGTCACTCTCATTCGAGAAGATAGTTCTCGACAGTACGAAGCTTCTGTCAGTTCTGTCGATATTGGACGGGCACCTGTAGAAGCTCGGCATCATAGGGCCTTTGATAAACTCGAAGCCATGTGAAGAGATACCGAAGAGCGCACCGTCATTACGAGAGAAACGGATACTTAATGCCTCCGTATTAAACTGCAGGCTGTCAGGCAGCGCCGTAAGCTCCGCTTTCTCAAGTTTTGTTACGGAAGTTTCCTCCGGAGCCTCCGACTCGGCTACGGCCATCGCTATCTCGGTGAGGGGGATCTCCTCGAGTTCATCCTGAACAGGCTGCTCCATGACAGTGAGCGAGCCGTCGAAATTTTCCTCTGTAACCTCAGGTGCAGGAAGTGCATTAGGCGATACCGGCACCTTCTCCTCGATTACCGCAGCAGGCTTACTCCTGCCTCCTCCCGGAAGTCCGCATTCCTGTGCAATGACATCCTGGTAGAACGCGACCTCGAAGCCTTCCTTGGCATAGTATGTGTCCTTGGCAAGCTTGAGTGTGATGGAGAATACGATCTGATGCGACAGAAGGTTCATATACATCTCGACGAGCTCAGGCTTACCGTCAGCCCAGCCGTCTTCAAGGTACTTGTCTATATTGATCGGGAACTTCAGTGTTCTCGTACCGTAAGGCTCAATCGGAGGGATCGTTCCCCTTCCCGTCATTACCGCCTGACCGCCGAGCTGAACCTGCCACTCGAGGAGAAGCTCAGCAGTATAAGCGAACGGATGTGCATTTCGAAGTGTCAGTGTTGACGGATCGTCGGGATGCGAGAAGATATTCAGTGTATTGCACTGATTCTTAATATCAAGATAGATCGGGTGCGGGTTTCTCTCCGCATCAACAATACCCTGGCCGATACAGCTGTCGACCTTGTTCTTGCCGCCTACGAGGTCAGCGTGGTGGATCCACTTATACTCGGCAGCATCATCAGGAAAACGCTTTCTTCCGGGCACCGTATCGAAAATATTCTTTCCGGTCTTGTTCTTCGCGAACAACTCCTTACGGTCAAGACACAGGTCGACCCAGGGGCCGTAAATGATACCGGATTCATTCGGGAAAGGCAGGATATCGGCTACGGCTTTGGCATCATCCTCACCGCAGTACCAAGCCCTGTTGTGATCCACTTCAGACTTGATCTCATTCTTAACCTTGAGACACTTGTCCTTATTGAAGCGGTATTCATTGAATGCCCACATGACTACGCAGGGATGGTTTACCGCACTCTCTGCATAATCCCTCATAAACTTTCTGTCGCAGCATGCGATAACATAAATGCCGTACTGGTCGCACAGGTTAAGAAATTCGTCGCTTAACGGGAATCCCTCACCCATAACGGCGTTAATACCGCAGCGCTTCATCAATATGATATCCTGGCGGAATCTTCCTAACGGAACCGTAATGCCGCTCTTGGGATCGAATTCACAGTAACGTACGATATTAAGCTTAACAGGTACGTCGTTGATATGAAGCTTATCGGCAAGGATCTCTGCCGTTCTGAAACCAAATCTCTTCTTCTTAACGCAGATGGATCTGCCCTCAGAATCGAGGACTTCGATAATGAGATCATAAAGGACAGGCGCCGCATCATTCCAGGTAGCAACATCGAGAGCAACGAACTCCACCTTATCCCTGCAGGTACTTCTGGACTGGGCAGTCCCTCCCGCCTGTGACTGAATACTTATCTGAACAAGCGGAAGCTTATAAGGATCGTACTCGGATCTGACCTCCATCAGCGATACACTCAACTGATAAGGCATTATGTAATCGGTATGGTTCCTTACTCTGAAGTCTGCCGTAACCGAGAAGTTATTTCTGTTGATACCGTTCTTGACGTTAGTCGTAAGAGAAGTCGACTGTGCATTGGGGTTAATGATGTCGAGCTGGTTTACATAAGCGTCGGGAACATTATTGACGTTAAGATGCAGATTGGAGATCTCGAGCAAAGGCTCCGCTACAATCCTGACAGGTCGTACAAGGCCTGAGAAACCGAAGTTCATCAATTCCTTCATGACGTGGCCGTGACGTTCTCTGTCCCACCTGTAAACTGCAATGGCAAGCTGGTTGGTACCGGGTCTCGCACTGTCAGACAGAAGGATTCTCTTACGCGTCATAACGGCATGTGATTCAGTGATAAGCTGGCCGTTAAGATATATGTCGCAGCTTCCGCATATACCGGACGCTTCAAGATAAAGAGCTCTGTCCAGATCCTGAGGCGTGAAAACGACTGTTGTTCTGTAGATACCGATCTCATCCGAAGTCTCGTTTGTAGACTTCATCAGGTACTTATCGCTAATGGAATCCTCACCGCGCTTCGTAATCTTCTCAAGCTCGGCGGGATAGTTATAAAGCAGGTTCTGAGGAAGTCCGTATCCTTCAGTCTGCCATGTGGAAGGAACATTTATGATGTCCCAGTCAGAATCGTCGAATGACAGCGCCTCAAATCCGAACGGCATCTGTGATTCGCCGTTCGCGAGAAAGAATTTCCATGAAGAAAGAATTCTGTCGTAAGGAGAAGCTACTTCTCCGAACTCAGGGAGCTTTCTGTCTTTATATATATAATCGAACGTATCATATGGTAAAAATCCGTCTGTACTGAATTCAAACGCCATACTTACTCCTTGTTCACGCAACTATATATTTTATTTTAACAGATAGCACTAAGTCTGTTCTTTTCCGAATGGTTACAAGTTGTGGCAATTTCGATGTGCCTGCGCATAAGAAAAGGCCGCCCCGGGAAGGACGGCCCTTGATGATTATTTCGAGTTCTTATCAGAATCTGAAAAGAGAAATGTTTCTCAAGACAGGAGCGAGTGTGTTGGCTACTGTGGACATCATCTTGATGAAGATGTCGAGAGCAACGCCGACAACGTCCTTACGTGTGTCACCGATAGTGTCACCCGTAACTGAAGCCTTGTGTGCCGCAGAACCCTTACCGTGGCCCTCGAGCATACCGGACTCGATGTACTTCTTAGCGTTATCGAACGCTCCGCCGGAGTTACCCATGAAGATAGCTCTCGGGATAGCAACGATAGTAGCACCTACGAGGATACCTCCGACGAACTGAACACCGAACAGGATTCCGCCTACAACAGGGATAACAAGAGCAAGGATAGACGGAACGATCATCTTTCTGATCGCCTCACGGGCTGCCATGGCGATCATCTTGTTGTAGTCAGGCTTAACCTTACCCTCGAGAACGCCGGGAACAGACATCTGCTTATCACCCTCGTCAGCCATGAGCTTGGCGGAGTCGATAGTGTTGTCAGTAAGTACTGCGCTGAAATACTCTACGAGAGCGCCGCCGATGATACCGCCGGAGATAACTGCAAATGAAGCGAAGTTAAGAACGGGGTCAGCACCGGTCTCTGTGTACTGTCCTACATAAGCCGTGATGAGGGATACTGTAGCGAAAGCTGCAGAACCGATAGCGAAGCCCTTACCGATAGCTGCTGTAGTATTACCTACTGCGTCAAGCTTATCTGTGATGGCACGTACTTCCGGAGGAAGGTGGCATGCCTCAGCAAGACCGCCGGCATTATCTGCGATAGGACCGAAAGCGTCGATAGAAACCGTAGCTCCTACGAAAGCGAGCATTCCGAGAGCGGAAACCGCTACACCGTATGTGCCGCCGAGAACACCGGAGATAAGGAGCGATACACCGATAAGAAGGATCGGCATAAGGCATGATCTGGAACCGATGGCATCACCCTTTGTAACTACGAAGGCCTCACCTTCAGTACAGATCTCAGCAAGCTCTCTTGTGGGCTTGTGCTCTGTAGCTGTGTAGTACTCAGTGATGATACCGATGGCAACGCCGCTCACGATACCGAGAACGGATGAGATCCAGGGGGAAGCCCAACCGAGCTTGAAGCCGTAAGCAGTCATGTCATAACCGTTGAAAAGAAGATATGAAGCAACACCGCCGAGAACGACAGTAACACCTGCGGAAATCCATGTGGAGAGATCAAGCTCTCTGCTGGGATCGTCGCCCATCTTCTTGAAGTTGGCGATACCAAGGCCGATAAGGCATCCGATAAGACCGCAAGCAGCGAGTACGATCGGGAACAAAGAAGCATTTGTAAAAGCCTGCTCTGCGATCTCAAGGCCCTTATGAACCGCAACCTGATAAAGAGTAACGGCGATCATGATAGTAGCTGACATCGTAGCAACGAAGCTCTCGAGCAAGTCGGAGCAGTTACCTGCGATGTCATTTACGTTATCACCGATAAAGTCTGCGATAGTGTTAGGGATTCTGGAGTCATCCTCAGGAAGGTCGTGACGGAGCTTACCGAGAATGTCAGAAGAGATATCTGCTGCCTTTGTGTAGTTACCGCCGGCAACACGGTTAAACATAGCAACGATGGAGCATCCGAGTGAATAAGTCGAGATACGCATCATTGTAGGATTACATACAAGATCAACGAGTAAGCCTCTGCTCTCGGCCACGTGTGATACACCGCCGTCAAAGCAGAACTCACCTAAGAGGAGAACAAGGATGATACCGAACATACCGAAAGCCTGAACAGCAAGTCCGCTGATCGAACCGCCGCACAGAGCAACCTTAACGGTCTCTCCGATAGAAAGTGACTCTCTTGCCTTGTTTGATGTTCTTACGTTAGCGAAAGTAGCGCTCTTCATACCGAGAATACAAACGATGGAGCTCATGAGTCCGCCGATAAGGAATGAGATTCCTGACGTCTTCTCGATCACCAGGCAGAAGATAACTGCAACTACGCACAGAACGATTCCGATATATCTGAACTCAGTCTTAAGGAACGTCTCTGCACCGGATCTGATGATGCCTGCAAGTTCGGACATCTCCGCTGTGCCCTCCGGCATCTGCTTGATCCTGACATAGTTCCAGAAAATGTAGATCATAGCAACGACGGTGAGACAGAGGATAATAAGCCAAACAGTAACTGTTGACATAACAACACCCTCCTAATAAAAAACAAACTAGGAAAACGATACTACAAACAGGGGGAAAATTCAATTAAAAAACGAGGATCAGACCCACAATCTCGAGAACTATCAAAAGCCCGAAAATAAAGCATCCGATGAGCAGATCAACGGGGTTGTTGAAGAACGCCGGAGTGGAGAATGATTCCTTGGACAAAGCCCCCATCTGACCGGTCCTGTCGAACGAGTCCACGGAAGGAATTGCCTCGATGTGGTCTCTCGACGGATCATATACATTAGGAGTGCCGTCGTAGCCTGTATCATAGACAGCCGTAACAGAGGGTTTTACCTGACCTGAGATAAGAGCCTCATCTTCGAAGGGCTCGTTATAAGCAATAGAAGAATCGGTGAATTCAACAGACTCATAACGGGCGGAGCGCATAAGCTTACGCTTATCTTCATCCGTCTTGATCACGAAACCTGTCTTGTCATCCGGGTCCTTGGTGTTAAGGACATTACGCTCCGGGTCTATGTCATAGTCTCTGACTGCCATACGCGGATTATACCATAAAGCGAGAAACTTGCTTGCAAGGGGTTCGAGCGCATATGGGTATAACGGAGCGAAGCGGAGTTATATCACGGACTGACGCTTTGACGCCAAATTAGGCATCTCAACATCATTGTTGACGAGCTGACAATGACGGCGCCGCAAGTTCCGCAGACGCGTAGCGGCGAGGACTGTCTGAAGCCAGGCGCCTCGTTGTCAGCGAGTCACCAGGGGTGTTGTGAATTGGTAAACGCGGAATACACATCATCCGGCGTGCCGTTCGAGCCGGCTAATCTCTCCTGCTGACCAAGATTCTGGATTGCGATGATCTGCTCTTCGGGAGTCAGCGTAGGTGTAGGCGTAGCTCCGCCTTCCCCTCCTCCGGGTGTAGGCGTAGGTCCACCCTCGCCGCCATCAGGCGTAGGTGTAGGCCCACCTTCGCCGCCTTCAGGAGTAGGTGTCGGAGTATCACCTTCACTGCCTTCCGGAGTAGGCGTAGGTGTCTCGCCGCCTTCAGGTGTAGGTGTAGGCGTCTCATCTTCTCCGGGTGTCGGAGTAGGTGTCTCTTCAGGAGTAGGCGACGGTTCCGGAGGAGTCGTCAGATACTCCTCGAAAGCATCGATCTCATTCTTAAGTCTCTGTGCATCCGGAAAATGTCCGCTGTTATCGGTTCTTGAAGCACAGCCGTTCTCGCAGAGGATATCTCTTGCCTCATCAAGTATCGCAAGTACTTCATCGAGGTTCTCATCGGTTATATAAGCAGGATCGATAGCCTCGACAAGCGAGAGTGCATAATTAACTCTGAGGCGGCAGTCCTGATGGTCATGCAGATCACAATCAAGAGCCTGCTCATACTCTGCGCGCGCCAGATCATACTGACCGAGCGAGTAGTAGATATTACCTCTGTTATAGTAATTGACCTGGGGCTCCATAAATCCGAGGAATCCGAGGGGATTTTGCTCGAACTGACCGTTGTTGAATTTCTCTATCATCCTGTTGTTACTATAATCCGCGAGAAGAAGCACCGCGAGAAGCATAGCGGTTACAGTCCAGATGGCAGCCATTATTCGCTTCATCATAATCAGCCCCTCCTCTTAAGACTTATGAATTCATAAGATACCAGCAGTACAAGCGGAGCTACGAAATAGTAATAACAGTCTTCGTATCCCTGTCTGTACTCAGGTTCGGGATCAGACGCGAACGTTGATCTTAAGTTGTCTACAACAGGCTCCAGTACATTCTCGGAATTCATATAAAGATACGGGATCCCGAGGTCAGAAGCCAATGCCTGGAGATTCTCAGCGTCAATCTTGGTAACAGCCTGATTGTTAGGATAGTTGCTGTAATCCATGAGAGTCTCGTACTCGTCTTCGAGGCTGTCGTAGTAGCTCATGTGACCGCCTCTGTCAGTACCGTAACCCATAACGGCGCCGCCGCAGATATACTCAGCCAGATCATCGAAAGGCGTCATCTCGCCGCCGTCCGTGTTCTCGCCGTCAGTCAGGAAGAACAATGCTGTATTCGTATTCTCCATATCCTCGGTACGCTCGAGAATCTCTTCCACCGCATCGTAGCATACGCTGATATTGGTACCTGTCGCATATGTGGGCGACAACGGATAGATAACATCGATAGCATTCTGCACATAATCGATATTATCAGTAAAAGGTGTCAGAACATGAGCGTTGTTATTAAAGCAGATGACGCAGAACTTGGATCCGGGAAGGTTCTGCATGATATAAGCCATATCGGCCTTAGCGCGGTCAAGTCTCGTCGCATATCCGTCCTGGTCATCTCCTATCATACTGATAGTATCATCAACGACAAACACTACATTCAACTCCATCTGTTCCTTCTGAACCAGGATATTGTCAGAAGGATACATCGGACGAAGATTGATCACGAACAGAAGCAGGACTGTAAGTATCTGACGGATATACGGAATCACTCCTCTTCTTTTGAAGATGATAAGAACAGCACAGAATACCGCCATGACAGGTATCGGCACTATAGGATTATATGTAAAACCCATGAACAGTTCTCTCATACCGTCACACCTTGCAAAGCCATTCCAGAAGAATCATAAATGCCATCGAGATAAGCAGAATCATAAAAGGAATCTCGGGAGTGATATGCTCACTGATCTCGTACTCGACTGTATCCATAGTAGCTACATGCTCCTGGATATTCTCGATGATATCGCTTACTACACGCGAATCCTCACCGTAGTAGAACTCTCCTCCCGTCAACTCAACGGCATTCTTCATCATTCTCTTGTCCGCAGGATACATCTGCTCGGTACCGATACCGTAGACTGTGATACCGCGGTCAACACAAAGCTGTGCCGCATCGGGAAGTGTTATGATCTCATCTCCCTGAAGATCATTATCTGTGGAGAACAGGATGATCCTGGATCTTCCCGGGTCTTCTTCAATATTATTGAAATCAAGAGCTGCTGCAGCAAGACCGTCACCGATGATGGATGAGCCTCTGTCTGCATTGCCGATAAGAGTTCCGTCACTTATATATCTGTCAAGCTCAACGAGACGGCTGGAATATCCGCCGTTACCCTCATAGTAATCATAACGGAGCTCGAGCGCTTCCTCTATGATATCCAGTTCATTAAGCACCTGTTCATAATCGGTAGTAAGAGGAACGAGATAAAGAGGAGATGTATTGAAGATAACGATACCGAATCTCTCGCCGTTAAGATTCTCAACAACTTCCTTAAGCTTACCTACAAGCTCGAAGTTAAGATGATCAACAGTCGTCGATATATCCATGCACAGGATAATATCGCGGTTCATATGCTGAACCTCGGTGACCTCGGTCTTGTAAGGAACTGACATCAGATAACCTGAAATCAGTATGTTGGCAATGATGCTCGTAGACAGGATGAATTTAAGGAACTTATACATCCTCATCTTTCTTCTGAAATAAGGTATAGTCCTTACATATTCAGGTTCAGCGGCCTTCGTTCCGCCCTTAAACTTCTTTCTTCTCCTGAATCTGATGAACGAGAAGATTATGAATGACAGTGCGATAGCGGCACAGACATACAGAGCGATGACATACTTTAATTCCATTCTGATATCACCTTCCTGGTCTTCTCGATAGATGCCTTAACATCACCCTCCGAGATCTTGTCGAACTCGGGTTCATAATACTCCTCTATAAGATCTGCAAGGTTGCTAAGGCCTGTGCCCTTGATCTCGGAAAGCGAGTATTTAAGCACTTCAACACCTGTAGCCTTGTAAGTAAACTCTCTTATCAGCACGCTCATCCGCTCATATGCGGATCTGATCTGCTTATCGGAATCAAAATCAAATTCAATCTGCATAAGCTTGGCAAGATACTCCTGACGAAGCTTCTCAAGGTCCGTAGGTGTCCACAGAAGTGACTTGATCGTATTCTTACGTCCTGCCTTCTTGTTCCTTACACCTGAGAATACGAACATCGCGATAAGGATCAGAGTAAAGACAGCCAAAGCCAAAGCAACTATCGTAAGAGGCCACGGTGAGAATTTGAACATCTTTTGTAAATCTACTGTCGTTGGCATGTCGTTACTTCCAATGCTTATGTTTCTCGAGGAGCTCTATAAGACTCCTGTCTACGTGATCGACAGTATCGACCGTAGTATGTGCGATACCGTGATGATTAAGCTTCTCCTCATTCGACTCGATGATATCCTTTCTCATCTTGGCGGATATCTTCTTAAGCTTACGGCTCTCATAAACGAACGGAGGAAGATAATCACGCTGATCGACACTGTATATCTTCTTACCGAACATATCGGCATCGCTTATGTTGACGAGCAGGACATCATGAACGATGACGAGCTGCCTTAACAGCGACTCATTAAGCTTTCTGGTTCCTTCCATATCAGTAACGATGATAATGATCATACGTCTTCTGATATTACGGATAAGATACGAGAGTGCATTGTTAAGATCTGAATCGTTATCATAGGTTACCGAATCATGATAGTTCCTTAAGATATTCTCCAGATTAAGAAGGCCTCTCTTAAACGGGAAATGACGCATGGACTTATTGTCAGGGAAAATCGCACTTACATAGTCACCGTTATGGTCGACCATATAAGCGAGGCTTCCGCCGGAGATGAGTGCGACATCACGCTTCTCTTCTCCCCTGTCCGTATCTGCGAGCATTCTCTTGTTCGTATCCATGACGAACATTATGTTGTGCTTCTTCTCGGCAATGTACTGCCTGACGAGGACTTTCTGGCTTCTGGACGTAGCTTTCCAGTCGATATCCTTGATATCGTCGCCCGGAACATATTCGCGCAGCTCATCAAAGTTCATACTTCTACCCTTGTAGATAGAATTATATGAACCGTCCAAAACCCTGCTCGTCGCCTTCTTAGTGTAGATTGTCTTATATCTTTGAAGGCCGAAGCTGATCCTCGAAACGTAGTCTAATTTCATGGAGTATTAACTGCCTGGAAAATAGCGTCGATAATAACCTCAGGCTGTACTCCGTCTGCAATAGCAGCGAAGTTCAGCATAATCCTGTGTCTCATAACCTCGTGGCGCATTTCCTTAACATCATCGGGAGTAACATAAGCTCTGCCTCTGATGAGAGCAACCGCCTTGGAAGCTTCCATAAATGCGATAGCAGCACGTGTAGAAGCACCCATTGCAACATAAGGAGCAAGATCCTTGAAGATAGCCTCACGGTTACGGGAAGCCTGTACAAGGTCTACGATGTACTTCTTGATGGAAGGAGCAAGATAAATCTTCTTCGTGATGTTCTGAAGGAACAGAACGTCATCAATAGAAGCTACGGAAGATACATTAGTAAATACATCCTTCTCGATACGGTTCAGGATCTCTACTTCCTGGTCAGCCGTAGGATATGTGATGATCTCCTTAAGAAGGAATCTGTCGAGCTGAGCCTCGGAAAGCTCATAAGTACCTTCCTGCTCAATAGGGTTCTGTGTGGCAACTACAACGAAAATATCAGGCAGCTTATAGCTTGTGCCGCCGATACTTACCGTTCTCTCCTGCATCGCCTCGAGCATGGCACTCTGAGTCTTGGCAGAAGAACGGTTGATCTCGTCGAGAAGAACGAAGTTGGCGAATACGGGGCCGATCTTCGTCTCGAACGTATTGTTATTCATATTGAATGTCTGGGTTCCGATGATATCACTCGGAAGAAGGTCAGGTGTGCACTGAATTCTCGAGAACTGTCCGCTGACAGCTTCAGTTACTACCTTGGCAGCCGTTGTCTTGGCAAGTCCCGGAACAGACTCGAGAAGAATATGTCCGTTAGCCATCATGGATACGAGCAGTGACAAACCGAGTCTTTCCTGTCCGACCATCTTGGAAGCATAATAGGCTCTGATACCGTTGATTATGTCTCCGGCGCGCTTCATCTGTTCAACCGTGATATCGGTCTTGATCTGATCCATTTGAAAATCTCCCTTCTTCCTTAAAAGACTTTGATATTATACTCTTTAACGGATAATAAAAAAAGACCGGAGGGAACTTCATCCCGCCGGTCCTTTTATTATCAAGTTATCCGTGCCTGTAAGATTAAGCCTTACCAGCAGCCTCGAAACCCTCGCAGAGCTCCTTAGCCTTAGCAACAATAGCCTCACAGCCGGGCTTGAGGAGCTTTCTGGGATCATAACCCTTGCCCTCGAGGTCCTTACCGTCTTCGATGTACTTACGTGTAGCAGCAGCGAATACGA
>CAMNNN010000013.1 GCA_946545505.1 uncultured Clostridia bacterium | reverse complement strand
CCTCTTCATTCTCGAAGTAACCCTTCATGATGCAGTCGGACTTGGTTATAATCTCTCCTATTACATTGGGCCCCTTCTCCTCTGTGTCTATCGCAGCAGTTACTCCGACAAGAGGACGGCCTACGCTTCCGTGCACATTGCAGGCTTCGTTGGTAACGGAAATAACGGGAGAAGTCTCCGTCAGACCGTAACCCATGAAGAAGTCGATACCGAAGTTAGTGAAAGCATCAATATACTTCTTGTCGATACCGGCGCCTCCGATAACTATCATTCTCATGTCTCCGCCGAGGTTATCGAGAATCTCCTTGAAGACGGCACGCCTCACATCAAGACCGCACTTCTTCAGGAACTTGGTAACCGGCACCATAATGCTGATAAGCTTCTCCTTGCCGGAAGCCTTGATACCCTCTTCGATCTTGGAGTAGATATTCTCATAAAGAAGCGGCACGGATATACATACCTCGGGATGCCACTCCTTCAGATTCTTTACGATATAGCGAAGTCCGTCTGACAGACAAAGGCATCCGCCGACATACAGGATAAAGAAGTCACATGTATTCTCGAAAGTGTGATGCAAAGGCAGTATCGAGAACGCACGGTCTCCTGCAAATACCGGCAGCGTCTGCTGTATGCAGTAAACGTTAGTGCAGATATTTCTGTGAGTAAGGAGTACACCCTTACTCATGGAAGTCGTACCTGAAGTAAACAGGATGATACGGGGCTCATCGGATGAGATGGGAGTCTTCATGAATGAGTCGTCACCCTTTTCGCGCAGAGCCTTGCCCTTGGCGATAAGCTCGTAAAGATCCTCGAAGCCGTCGATGGAAAGGTCTTCTCCCTTGCCGAGGCCGTCCTTATACATACATACGAATCTCTCGATGCAGGACTTGATAGTTCCTTCCTTCTGCTTGGCGGCGATGGAGACCATCATGGCGTGGTGCTTCTGCTGGTAGAAAATAACCTTCGCCTGCGATCTCTCGAGGAGCGCAATGAGCTCGTCCTCCGGAAGCATCCTGTCAAGGGGCACGCCCACGCTGTCCGTGTCGAGGATGGCGTTGTAGCAAAGATGCCACTCGTAAGAATTCGCGCCTACTACAGCAAGACGCTCTCCCTTGTACTTACTGTTAAGGATATAAGTACCAAGACTCTTGATGTCATCCGCATACTCTGCGAAAGTTCTGTGTATCTCGGATTCCTTGGGGTTTCTTCTGAATATAAAAGCATCGAGAGCAGCATGTGTCTCGCAGGCTGTCATCATCAATTCGCGGAGATTCTCATGATACTCCGCCTTATATATAGCTGTGCCGGTTATCTCGCGCATATAACCTCCGTTCAAAACTATAAGATAATAACATTTTGATTATTTTAAGTCTATATAATTTGACTTAGGAAGTATTATCGTTATGATTATTATAAGTTTAAGATGAATTAACACTGTTACAGAGGGGAAATTATGGCTGAGAACAAGGAAAAAGCAAGTAAACCTGCAGATCATCACAAGCACCTTGACGAGAAGTATCCTACACCGAGAGGCATACGCGGTAACCTCGCCAAGATCGGCTTCCTCTTTCTCACTGACATACTTACTAATTTCAAGTGTGTCGGTCGCGATAACTTCCCTAAGAATAACCCTTATGTAGTAGCAAGTAACCACCAGTGTTTCGCTGACGGCGTGCTTATCGACAAGTGGCTTCCGAGGGGACACTTCAAGTGGATGTGCGCACTTGTGGGAGCTGACCTCGAGACTGACTACGGCCACCTCGGTAGACTTATCATGAAAGTAGGTCGAGGCATCGCTGTCGACAGATACGGCAACCCCGTACGCGGTCTTATCAAGGCTAAGAAAGAAGTCGAGAAAGGCAACATCTGTTTCGTTTTCCCTGAAGGAACCAGAACGCACGACGGCAAGCTCGGCCCCATGAAGGACGGAGCAGCTTATATCGCAGTTAAGGCGGGAGTTCCTCTCGTACCCGTATATATATCCGGTGCATATCAGGTATGGCCGAGATCACAGAAATGGCCTCACCCCTGGAAGGCTCCTTTCAAGCGAAAGAAGATTATCGTTTACGTAGGCGAGCCTCTCTACGGCAAGGATTACGACAACGATGCCCACAAGCTGACCGATGCATTCAGCAAGTGGATGCACGACATGGAAGTTCTCCACATCGATCCTGATCTGGGCTGACCCTTTTTATTCACACATAATTTTATAATTTACCTCCTGGTTGCTGTTATCATATTAATTGGAAACAAACATAAATTTCAGGAGGTTTCATTATGGAAGAAAAGATGCGTCTCGTAACCAGAAGTGACTTTGACGGTTTGGTATGTGCGATGCTTTTTAGAGAACTTGATGTCATCGGCGATATCAAATTCGTTCATCCTAAAGATGTCCAGGACGGAAAGGTCGAGTTATCCAGTAATGACATAACAACTAACCTCCCTTTCGATCCCAGAGTAGGTATCGCATTTGATCACCACGAGAGCGAGCTCTCACGTAATGATATGGAGGCTATCAAGGAGCAGTATATCTGCTATGTAGCCAAGTCCGCAGCACGCGTTGTTTATGATTACTACGGCGGTGCTGATACATTCAAGACAGTTACTCCGGAGATAATGGAAGCCGTTGATAAGGGCGACAGCGCAGACTTCACTGCTGACGAGATTCTCAATCCTGAAGGCTGGGTTCTCATGAACTTCCTGATGGATGCCAGAACCGGACTCGGACGTTTCCATAATTTTAGGATTTCCAATTACGATCTGATGATGGAACTCATCACCTACTGCACTAATCACACCATCGACGAAGTGCTTGCACTTCCCGATGTTAAGGAGAGAGTGGATCTTTACTTCGAGCAGCAGGAGCTGTTCAAGCAGCAGCTTAAGGATACAGTCGTTATTCACGACAAAGTAGCCGTCATCGACTTAAGACCCCTCGAGACAATCTACGCCGGCAACAGATTTATGGTATACGCCATGTGGCCTGAAGTAGAGATGAGCGTACATGTAGCATGGGGCTTTAAGAAGCAGAATACGGCTGTCATGATTGGTAAGTCGATCATAAACAAGGCAGGAACACTCGATATCGGTCAGCTCTGTCTCGACTACGGCGGCGGCGGACACCCTAACGCAGGAACATGTCAGCCTGATAATGATAAGGTTGACGAGATTCTTCCCGACATAATCGCGATGTTGAACACACACCCTTAAGATCTTAAGATACGGATTTATGGATTTCCTATATGGTCTGACATTTACATTCTCTCTTGCAGCGACATTTATCTGCCTTTCTGACTTCTGTTTCATTAAGGTTCAGAATACTATGGGCAAGACGCAGAATAAATTCTTCACGCTTCTGCTCATGATCGTCGCGGTTAACGGAGTCTGTACTACTGTATCGGGCTATTATACTCCGACTTCCGGATCATCCGCACTCTCCCTGTATATCGCAGATCAGGCCAGGTATTTCTACTTTGTCATTCATACTGCTCTTGCACCGGTGTTCTTCTTCTACATCTCGCATGTATGCGGAGTAGTATTCAGATCGAACTCGAACAAGAAGAAATATCTGTACTTCTCTATTCTCGCACTTACAGAGCTTCTTGCTATCACCAACCCGCTTACGAAGTGGGTCTACTATAGAGACGAGAACGGTGTATTCACGCGTAACTGGGGCGAAGCGATAATCTATGTCGCAGCCGGAGTCTTCCTCTTCCTCTCATTCAAATACCTGTACACTTCATGGGGTGCACTTAACTATAAGAGAAGAAGCGGTCTGCTTATGTTCCTGGGTATAACTCTCATAGGCATCGTGGCACAGCTGCTTAACACCAACCTTAAAGTGGAGCTTTTCGCTGAGGCCATAGGTCTTACCGGAGTCATGATGGTAATAGAGAATGAGGATGACAGGATCGACACTGAAACAGGTCTTTATAACCGTCAGGCTTTCATGCTTGATCTTGGCGGCTACCTTGCCAACAAATCTTCTCTGCACGCGATCAGCCTGAGGATCAACACTCCTGAGATCATCTCCCGTAAGAGCGGCGTCGCGAACAGAGAACTCGCTGAGAAGAAGGTCGCGGAGTATCTCGAAACTATCCATAGGAAATACAATATATACAAGCTCGGCAGAAGAACGTTCGTACTCGTAATCTTCGGTCAGACCGATGATGAGGCATACGACCTCGCGGCGAGGATTCGCTTAAGATTCGATAAGCCTTGGCAGCTCGTAGATACACTAGTGTTGCTCGAAGCTTCACTTCTTGTGGCGAAGATCCCCGAGCAGCTTGAGACACTTAATGATGCACTTTATATGTTCGAGAACTTCCAGCCCGATAAAGACAGAAACAAGATCCTGTCCGGCTCCGATCTCGATTTCATACTGAGAGGATCCGCTATCGAGAAATCTATCTCAAACGGTCTCGCAGAAGGCAAATTCGAAGTATACTATCAGCCCACTTTCTCCATCGACGGCAAGACTCTGCACGGAGCCGAGGCCCTCGTGAGACTCCATGACGACGAGATGGGTATGCTCTACCCTGATGAGTTCATTCCCGTCGCCGAGAACATCGGTCTCATCGACGCTATCGATGACTTCGTACTGATGGAAGTCTGTAAATTGATCAAGAACGAGAATCTCGAGCAGATAGTAGACTGCATCAACGTCAATCTCTCCGTTATCCAGCTTATGAAGCCGGGCTTCGTCGATCACATTAACGGAATCGTGGAGATGAGCGGCGTAGATAAGAAATACATCAACTTCGAGGTTACCGAGTCCATCTCAGCAGAAAGCTATGAGCTTTTGAATTCCACGATCAATTCACTTAAGGAAGAGGGATTCCTGTTCTCCATGGATGACTACGGAACCGGATACTCCAACATGAAGGCGCTGGCCTCCATGCATCTCGACTGTATAAAGATCGACAAGAGTATCCTCTGGGAAGCAGAGAAGAGCGACCTCGGTTATATCATACTTGAGAACTGCGTCCGCATGATTCATCAGATGGATCTGGATATACTTGTAGAAGGTGTCGAGACCGAATCACAGATCAAGATGCTCCGTCCTCTGGGCGTCAATTACCTGCAGGGTTTCTACTTCAGCAAACCGGTTCCTAAGGACGACTTCCTTAAGATCGCGAAGAAGAGCGATACTCGAAGCAAAGCATTGTCAGATCATCAAACTGCTCTGCTTCCTTAACGAATTCATCAACAGATTTTCTTACATTCTTCAATATCTCTTCCGGAGCTGCATCGGAGGATATGTTCAGAGCCTGAACCATTCTGTCCATACCGAACAGATTCTCATCCCCGTCCGTAGCCTCGGTTACGCCGTCGGTGTAAAGGAATAATTTGTCTCCGGGATTGAAGCTGAGCTCATAGTTGGTATATTTCATACCGGACTCATAACCCAGGACCATACCGTGGTGGTCCTTATAGACCTCGAAGTTTCCATCTTTCTTCAGAATGGGATACTCGTGACCTGCATTCGAAGCAATAAGCTTACCGCTGGAGATCTCGAGGATACCGATCCAAACGGTAACAAACATCTCTTCCTTGTTATTCGCACAAATGGCTTCATTCGTAATAGAGAGTATCTCTGCGGGAGACCTTCCCATCTTGGCATAGTTCGCGATCATGATCTTCGAAGCCATCATAAACAGCGCTGCAGGAACACCCTTGCCGGATACGTCAGCCATGACAAGACACAGGTGGTCATCATCAACGAGGAAGTAATCGTAGAAATCGCCTCCGACTTCTTTCGCAGGATCCATTGAAGCATAGACATCAAACTCGTCCCTGTCGGGGAACGCGGGGAAAATATGAGGCAGCATCGCAGCCTGTATTCTCGTAGCGACCGACAACTCTGTGCTGATACGCTCTTTCTCCGCGGTAACGGACGCAAGGTCCTGAATAAAGTCCGCCATCTCCCCTTCCATATCCGCCATCGCAAGGCTCAGATTCTCGATCTCATCTCCGGTATGTATATCGAGCTTGGAGAAGTGTTGTCCTCCCCTCACTCCCGCCTTCCTGTCGTCGACATAGGCCTGTGCTGCATCTGCGATCGCATTGATAGGTCTTACCAGATGCTTCTCTATCTTACGGACCGTGATAAGCATCAGTACAAGAACTATAAGAAGAAGCATTAACGTTATCTGAGTTACGTAAGTGCGCATACCCGCCCACAGTTCATCTACAGTAAGATCAACGAGCACAAAAGCACATATGCGTCCGCTGTCATCCCTAAGGGGAGTTCCGACGGTACACATCCAGCCGTACTTAGCGGTATGGTCGATATCATAAAGGATACCGTTATCGTCATAGTTCAGGAACTTCTCCATTCCGTCCCTGTTAACTTCTTCCCACTCACCGGGATAGAGTGTTTCTGCGGTATCAGGATCGACGATATAGACCAGTCTGCAGGTCTGTTCGTCATACATGGCAATATAAACATCCGAGACCTCATCGAAAGTAATATACTGGGAAAGAATCTTTACGATCATCCCATAATCATAATCGCGCTGATACTCCGAGAACAGTTCTCTGTATTCGTCGGTACCGTTCATATTGGTCTGTTCTTCGGACAGACTTCTGTATCTTTCCATAACGCCGTCGGACATCTCAAGCACATCAGTGCCGTGCGCCACGGATGAAGCTGCTATATGAGAAAGGTAATGTGCATCTTTTATATATTGGCGGCCTATCGAATAAACATAAAGGCCAAGACCGGTAACCAGAAGTACGATTCCCAGACATATGCTTATGGTGATAAGACCTCTTATTGTCTTCGCCTCAAGAGAGTTGCCACGTCTCTGTACTGAATTCATCTCTCTTACTGATTTCTTGTTCATAGAACCCCCGAATAATTGACTAACCAAATCAGACCCCTTCTATTATAATATATCGTGTTAATCAACCCGAAGAGGTAATTATTATGAAAACGAGAAAAATCACAGCTATGCTGTTGGCGGTAATGCTGATATTCAGCGCCTGCAGCAGCACTCCTGCAGTTGAAACATCGCTTGAGACAGCAGGCGAGACTTCACAGACTCCGGAAGCATCGCAGACCACTGAGACTGTTTACGAAGCTGACATTGCTGACTTTACAGGTCTGACCGCAGAGGAGATCGTCGATTCTCTCACACTTGAGCAGAAGGCTGCTCAGATGGTTCAGGGTGCTCTCTACAACATCGATTTCGATGACATGGAGGCATTCGGTTACGGTTCCGTATTAAGTCATTACGGCATGTTCCCTGAACTGTCGGTCGCTGAATGGAGAGAGATTACCGACAGCTATCAGGACGCTGCACTGGCATCAGATGGAGGCATCCCTATGCTCTACGGCAACGACAGTGTACACGGCGTTAACTTCACGAGCGGATGCGTCATCTTCCCTCACAACATCAACATCGGCGCAGCCAATGACCCCGAGCTCACGGAAGAATACGGCACCATCGTAGCCAGCGAAATGATACACGCGGCACAGATCTTTAACTTTGCTCCTGTCGTAAACAACTGTATCGACCCGCGCTGGGGAAGAACATACGAGTGCTACTCATCCGAGTTTGACCTGTGTGATTCCATGGCAACAGCCTTCATCACGGGTCAGCTTTCTGAAGGCGTTATCGTATGCCCTAAGCACTTCTTCGGTGAAGGCTACGTCGTATATGGAACAGGCGAGAACTCCGGCGGAATCGACCGTCTCATCGACAGAGGCGACTCGCAGCCAACACAGGAGCAGATCGACGCGTGCCTTGCAGTTTATCAGCACATGATCGAACTCGGTGCGCAGACCATCATGATCTCACACACTTCCATGTGGGGCACCAAGATGCACGAGAACGCCGAGTATATCCAGATGCTTAAGAACGACTTCGGCTTCGAGGGATTCATTATCTCCGACTGGGATTCCATCGAGAAATGCTCAGGCTCTGACTTGTACGAGAACGTCTGTCTCGCGATAAACGCAGGCATCGATATGCTTATGGAAGCAGACCACTACGAAGAAGCACGTCAGTGCATCGTAGAAGCCGTCGGAAACGGCGACATTACAGAAGAGCGTGTTAATGATGCTGTCAGAAGAATCATCCAGGTAAAGCTTGATGCAGGGCTCTTCGACGATCCTTATATCGAGAACTTCGATACAACATATGAGTTCAACTCCGACCGTTCACACGAAGTCGCAAGACTTCTTGCAGCCGAGTCCATCGTTCCCATGAAGCTTGGCGACAATGCGAACATAGAGCCCGGAATGAGAGTATTTATAATGGGCCCCGCAGCGGATGACACAGGAGTTCTGTGCGGAGGATGGACATACGGCTGGGAAGGTGCTGCAGACAGCGATCTCGGTTACCGTGCTATTCCTGAGGGAGTAACTATCCTGGACGGCCTCGAGGCAGCTGCCGACGAGATCGGTTTCGAGGTCGTAACGGATCCTGACGAGATGGACACATGCGACATCATCATCCTGTGCGTAGGCGAGTATCCTTACGCGGAGTGGAACGGCGACACCGTGTCTCTTTCCATCACTGAAGGAGACCAGACACTCGACGGCAACGCAGAAGCCATCGCAGAGGCAGCTGATTCCGGCATTCCTACAGTCACACTCGTAGTCGCAGGACGTAACATGATCGTAGAAGACTATATTGATGAATGGGATTCCTGCTACTTCTGTTATCTGCCGGGTTCTGAAGGCGGTAACGGCATCGCTGACATTCTCGTCGGCAACGTGCCTATGACAGGTACTCTTCCTATGCCCTACTACACTTCCGAGGACGACATCGGCACAGACAATTACCTGTACGGTGTAGGCTGGAGCGCTGCAAACTGACATCTTACGTCTTAAGCCAAAAGAAAAGGGCGGGGATTATTCCCCGCCCTTCATTTTCGCCTCAAAATCAGCCCCCGGCATAGGCTTGGCGTAATAATAACCCTGTATCATGTCACAGCCTTCCTCAGCCAGGAAATCGACCTGCTCCCGTACCTCAACGCCCTCGGCTACAGTCCTCATGTTGAGGCTTTTCGCGAGCTTAATCGCCTCCGATACGACTATCTGTCCTCTTCCCTCTTCCTCGACTTCACTGAAGAATCCCGCATCAAGCTTCAACACATTAAGCGGCAGATCCTTAAGCGAATTGAGCGAAGAATAACCGGAACCAAAGTCATCCATCGATACTTCGAAGCCGTACTCCTGAAGCTTCCTGATAGTATTGACCATCATGCTCTTATCATCAAAGAATGCGCTCTCCGTAAGTTCGATCTCAATGAGGTCACAAGGACAGCCTTCATCCGTGACGATCTTATGGATCTGATCAGCCAGATCATTCTCTACGAAATGAGCCCGCGATACATTAACCGATACGGGAACACACGGCAGTCCCATCTCATGCCAGCGCTTCTGATCACGCGCAACATGTGTGAGCATATAGTTGTCGATTCTTGTAATGAAACCGGTACGCTCGAAGATATCGATAAACTTTCCGGGCGGTACGAATCCGAGCTCCGGTGAATCCCATCTTATGAGAGCCTCGGCTCCCTTCATCCTGTCAGTCCTCGGATCATACTTAGGCTGATAGTAAACCTTGAACTCTTCGCACTTAAGCGCCTTATCCTGAAGCTCGCCTACGCGATCGATCCACTTCTGCTTCTCTACGAGCTCCTCATCGAAAAACGCGATACTCGACTCATCACTCTCCTCGAGTGTTATTCTCGCGGCACTCGCGTTATTGTATTCCTTATCAAAATCGATATCTTTGATGCGGATCCTCTTGGAGATTCTGTCAGAGGCATCTCCGATGAGATTTATTCCTGCCTGGAAGGCGAACTTGTGGTTATGATTGTCATCGATCTTCTCGAGCTGCGCGATAATCCCTTCAAGTCTGCGCTTGATATCATCTTTGTCCTTATAACGCAGAAGCATCGGAAACTTGGCCTCAGTACTGTGAGCTGCGATTTCCCCCTTACCAAGGCTGGCTGCAAGAACAGAATAAACATGGCTTAGCATCTTCTCGCCTTCCTCCACGGAATGGCAGAGCACGTAATTTCTGTACTTAACAAAAATAAGGCTGACGATGGCATATTTTGCTCCGCTCTTGAGACCTCTCTTCATCACCTTGCGGCCTGTCGATACGAACCACAACCAGTTACGGTCATTCGATATAGGATCCGAGAACAACAGCTTCACTAACCTGTTCTCGCGTCTTGCATTGGTTATGGAAATAGTTATCAGGAATATGAACGCCAACAGGATAATAACACCCATCATGGCATAGAACGCGCCCATAAAGAAGAGATCACTGTAAGTAATATCAAGGTTTACCCGGCAGTATAACGTGCTGCCGTCTTTAAGCTCTCTGGATATCCAGAACGGAAGCACAAGCGTATCGCCGACAGTCCTGTCCGGATCATTGATATCGAAGAAAATCTCAGAATCCCTGTCATAAGGATTGAACATAACAAAGCCCAGATCTGACGGCGTCGCATTCCCGGAAACGAGGTCAGCGTATGCCGTATAAGCTGAAGCAACACCGCGGAACCCGCTCCTGCTGAATTTCATGATCGGATAACCTTCACGGGAACATGTATCCTCACCGTTCAAGACGGTCTCATTCCCGTCCTCGTCGATTATGATCATCGGGAGGGATTCCTCCAACGCTTCCATGTCACCGTCCTCATATCTGCGCGCGATTCTTTCGAACGTAATGACGCCGTCTTCTGTGCACATATAACATGTATACATGAAGAAAACGACCAGGCTGGCCACGGCGAGTGCCGACACAAGCACCAGTGCGAATATGTGTGCTATAACAGGAACCCAGATACGGCGGCTTCTGACCCTGACCGCCTTGATCCTCTTATCTTTTGTCATCTAGTATACCCCCGCTTGATTATACATCAGACGCCCATGAATATCGCTGTTGTGATACAATTGTTAGGGTTAGCTTACAAGATTATGCAACAGATCATTAAGAGAAATCAGAAACTGATAATCACAGTCTTAGTCCTGGTGTTTCTATACTGCGGACTGATGCTTGTTGCTCCCAGGCTTACTCTATGGAATATGACATCAACTTATCACCCCGATAACTGTGTCATTACCGATATCGAAGACGGACAATCCTTCGAGTATTCATTTCCCATCCCTTATGACTACGTAAACACCGTCGAAGTACTGTTTACGGATGAGTCGAGGACAAGCTCAACGGTCATTCCGTTTGACGCGCATCTGGAGCTTCTTGACTCCGACGGCAATGTTGTTATCGGGAAGGACATGACCTCGATATTTGATACGACTGCAGGAGCGGGTTACACACGTGTCGCCAAAGGTGAAACATATACCGTAAGGTTCACCGTATCGCATGTTGATAATTTCGAAGGCGCTTCTGTCCCGCAGGTTCAGGTGTCATCCGAGAACGGTGTTGCCTTCGACATGACAGGAAGATATAACGGCGCACCCTCCAAGGGAGTGTTCTCGCTTATCTACGTCTTATTCTCAATAGTTGTTGTTCTGTATGTTTACTCTATGGACTGCAGTTCGGTCTTCCTTAAGAAGTCTTCCGAACTCCTTCTTCTTCTGGCCGTGGCGTTTGCGTCGATACTGATGTTCAGCCAGATATTTGATCCTGAGATGATCATCAGGGGCGCATTGAAGATAATCGAGACCACCAAGGCAGGCAATCCGCTCGCTTACTACGATTATTCATACACCAGTTCACTTATAGCTGGAAGCAATTATGAGTATCTGGCTCACAACCTGGATTTCTTCCTTCTTCTCCCTGTCGCTATAGTAATGCTTCCGCTCTCATTCTTTATGAATTCGGCGGACCCGTATAACGGGACTTTTACATTCGCGATTATACTTCTTTCCATTGTAGTCTTCCTTGCCATACTCATTTCCGGCAGACTCATCATGAAGATCTGCAAGGTTTGTGATATGCCCGAAGACTATTCCAATACGGTCAGAAGACTATTCATCTTTTCTCCGTTCCTGCTGTCCGCCACGATTCTGTTCGGACAGATAGATATGCTTTACATCGTCGTAGTTATCGCGGCTCTTCTCATGTACTACCAGGGAAGATACGGAGTATTCTCTATACTTATGTCAATTGCGATAGCGATGAAGACTCTTCCGATCATGATATTCATTCCGCTTATTCTGCTTGTTAAGAAGAAACCTGTTCCGCTTATATCCTACTGCGTCGGAGCCGTCTCATTTACACTGCTGAGCACGGTCCTGTTCAAGGGCGGATTCGGTTATGATGCCATCATGAATGTAGTCAAGATAAGGTATGACTTCATGAGTACGCTTTTTGCTTCACCTCTTGGAATCAAGAATGATTTCTTCCCTATCTGCTATGCACTCATCTGCATCTATGGTTATATGCATAATGTCTCTGAAGGCAACAAGAGAGAATTATTACGCTCTTCCATGACGCTTATCTTCGCCACTTATTCCACATTCGTGGTCTTTACCGACTGGCATGCCCAGTGGCTTATCCCGCTTATATTGTCGATGTCTTTCCTGCTTCCTTTCTACAAGAAGAACAATACTGCACTGCTGCTTAACATCGCAGCGGAAGTACTGCTTATCTTCTGTTCATACGGAAGCAAGACATGGTCTATGTACATGACCAACTTTATTCTGCCGACCGTTACCGGGTATTACTACAACGGTCCAACATTAACTACCGTATATAACTCGGTAGGCCCTTGGTGCTATCCCTTGATTTGCTCTCTTTGTTCTGCAGTACTTATAGCCTTGTGTTATATATTCTTCAGCAAAAATCTATCAACATACAACAACTCACCTGATATGTCATTAACCAAAGATTACGCTTGTCTGAGAGTTACTGTTATCTATGCAGTAATTGCTTTTTTTCTGTGGTGCTACTTCTTTATCGGATAAACTCCTTCCGAATTCATCACCCTACGAAGGTATAACACCAAAAAGAGCCGACGAGAAGTGTATACAGCACCAGTATTCTTCCTACCGGCAATCCGCGTTCAACCTTATATTCACCTGAATTGCTATTATGCTTAACAAAAATACAGATAACCGCTGCTGCGATCACGATTATAAGAGAATCAATGATAGAGGGTATAACTGGTGAGATATTCGTAAGGATTCCGCTGATGGATATTCCGTCATAGTAATAATCCGAAGCGAGAAGGCCATTCTGAATCATGTATATAGTTTTGAGTTTTCCATCTCCTCCCAGTATCATCAGCACTTCCAGCAAAGAGAACAAGAGCATCCCTTCGTGTTTTTTGCTGCACATGGGAATCAGGAATGAGAATGACAGCACAAGCGGAATAAGCCACTGGGGGTGCCAGTCCACGAACGCGGCAAACGAAGCATAGACCGCGAAGATAACGAGCATGGAATGATAAAGAAGATTCTTCTTGTCACCCGAATCGATATCCTTCATATAGCAGTAAATACATATGGCGGCAAAGGCAATAATAAAGAGCGAGTGTCCGCCGACCTTATCTGCGAAAAGCTTGTTGATAAAACCGTGCCAATCCGACATCAGATTCATGATGGCACTGTAGCCGGTACCCTTCTCGAACAATAACAATGTACCGAGCTTAACCGATATGCAGATGAGTGAATTAAGTGCGATATCACGGATCTTCTTGTTCACGAGAAGTATCAGCGGAATGAAGGCCATGAACGGGATCAGCTTCATTACCACAGAGAAAGCCATTATTAACGAGAACATCCTGTACCTTCCCTTGTAGTAGAAAGGAAGTGCGATAAGCATAAGGATCACATACATGATGTCTATTTGTCCGAACAGTATCGATATGTAGAGCATAAGCGGCGAGAAAGCATAGACTATCTTAACGCTTCTGTTGTATTCTGCCGGCATTTCGCACGACTCGCATACCTTCTGTGTGAGTTTGATCGACCACACCACCATAAGAGCGACAGCAGCCTTCATGTACAGCGTTACAAATTCGCCGAAAGTATTGTAGTAGATGTCGTCAACAAAGAAACTAAACGGCAGCATGAGAACCGCTGCGGGAAGAGCGATAAATATGTTGTAGTTATAACCGAAGAACATGCTGGAATTACCGCTATCAAGTTCCTTCGTGTAAGCGATATCATAATAATCGAGAAGTCTTCCCTGCTTGATCGAATCAATAAGATTAAGACCGCACTTCGCAGTCATGAACAGATCATAGAGCTGATTGACAAATATAATCGCGAAGATGACACCCGTGACGAATAACAATTTCTCTATCATTG
>CAMNNN010000012.1 GCA_946545505.1 uncultured Clostridia bacterium | reverse complement strand
AATATCGGGGTGTGGCTCAGGTGGTAGAGTGCTTGCTTCGGGAGCAAGAGGCCGTGGGTTCGAGTCCCGCCACTCCGACCAATTGATTTCCTTTACGCGCCAAATATATCGGGGTGTAGCTCAGGTGGCTAGAGTGCTTGCTTAGGGAGCAAGAGGTCGTGGGTTCAAGTCCCGTCACTCCGACCAGGTGAAGCCTCGAGACAATAGTCTCGAGGCTTTTACATTTGAAGGAATAACCGTATGAGTTCAGCCGGAAGAACATCTGTTGACTTTAGTAAAGGAAGCGTATCCAAGCTTATCTTAAGACAGGCTCTTCCCCTCATGCTCTCTTCCCTCGTCCAGCTTCTTTATAACATCGTAGACAGAATCTATATCGGTCATATACCCGATGAAGGTACAGATGCCCTTACAGGATTAGGTCTTACTTTCCCTATTGTCTCTGCTATCCTCGCCTTTACAATGCTGTTCGGTCAGGGCGGCGCTCCTGTCTTCTCCATCGCCATTGGCGGAGGAAACAAGCGAAAAGCCGGGAAAGTGCTCGGCAATTCATTATGTCTTCTTATAATCGGAAGCCTGACTCTTACTGTAATACTTTATATATTCATGAAGCCGGTCCTCTATTCACTCGGAGCCGATGATGCTACTTTCCCCTATGCATCTTCATATCTTAAGATCTATCTTATCGGAACCGCCGCCACCATGATTGCCAACGGTCTTAACTATTACATTAGTGCCCAGGGCTTCCCCGTAACTGCCATGGTAACCACCCTGACCGGTGCACTTCTCAATATCGTATTAGATCCGTTATTCATATTCGCCCTTCACATGAATATAGAAGGTGCTGCGATAGCGACTGTTATATCCCAGACGGCATCGATGTTCTGGGTGCTTAAGTTTCTGACAGGCAATAAACCGGAATACAGAATAGAGTATGTAAACATGAAGCTCGAGATGCCTGTCGTCGTTCAGATTTGTTCCGTAGGATTCACGGGTTTTATCATGCAGATAACAAACAGCGCCACGCAGGCTGTATGTAATAAGACATTAAGCATATACAGTGACAATTCCTATATCGGAGTAATGACAATAGTATCTTCCGTAAGAGACATCATGAGTGTGGCCGTACACGCTATAACCAACGGAGCCTCCCCTGTTATGAGTTTTAACTACGGAGCCGGAAAGTATGACAGAGTAAGAAGCGGAATAAGATTCTCATTTCTTATCGCATTCGCTTATACGGCTATAGCCTGGCTTATGATCATTCTGTTCCCGAGATTCTTTATTACGCTTTTCGCGAAAGACACAAGCCTCATCGATGCCGCAGTTCCCGCGCTTCACATCTACTTCCTGGCATATGTGTTCATGGCCTTCCAGTTCTCGGGGCAGTCCACTTTCATGTCCCTCGAGAAGAACGGACGCGCCGTGTTCTTTTCGCTGTTCCGTAAAGTTATACTTGTAATTCCCCTCACAATAATACTGCCGCACTTCGTAAGCCCGGCAGTAAACGGAGTCTTCATGGCAGAGCCCGTCTCCAATGTCGTAGGCGGACTTGCAAGCTTCCTTACTATGTACTTTACGGTTTACAGGAAATTAGACAAACCTTCTGATAGTAACAACTGAACCCATCGGCCATGCTGATGTGATAACACCCATACGCGAGTTGGAAGCATGGATGCATGTGCCATTACCGATATACAGGCTGACGTGATCGATATACCCGTCGTTGTTGTAGTCATGACCCAGTACATCACCTACCTGAACATTGTCAGGAGATACGGCTGAACCGAGAGCAGAGATCTCAGCTGCATTATGAGGCAGGCTGATTCCATAATAGTTTGCATAGATATACGAGACGAATCCCGAGCAGTCAAATCCTGAAGGAGAAGAACCGCTGTAGACATAAGGAGTGCCTACAAACTGCAGACAGTAAGAACCGAAGTCTGAGAATCCTGAGGGATCTACTGCAGACGAAGAACCTGATGATGCGGGTACAGGAGCCGCCGGAGCCTGGTCAAGACACAGATCGGCCTTAACATAGTAGCCGTTAGCGGTTCTGTACCAGCCGTTATCCGTTCTTGCCACTACAGAAATGGCATCACCTGTATTGAATCCGCTTACGAGTGAATAATCTGTACCCGGGCCGGACCTCGCATTGATAACGCAGGATGCATATACGGTAGCTTCATAAGAAGTCTCGCTGAAAGCAGGAGCCTGAGGAACAGGCGTGGGTGTTGCAGTGGGAGCAGGAGTAGGCGTAGCGGTCGGACGGGGCGTCGGAGTTGCTGTGGGAAGAGCTATCTCATCCTCAGAAAGAAGTGATGAGAGAACATAACCCTCAGTACCGTTTGAAGTCCTGATCAAAGACCACTCAGAACCGTAAGAGATTCTGATTACATCTGTAGCATAAGTAATCTGGCCAACGATATCAGATTCAACATCCGGGGCCGATCTCATATTGGCTATATCAACACTTACCCAGTAATGGGAACCGTCATGCGAGAAATCACCGGGATCTACGATATCCTGACCATTCTCATCGATGGAGATGATAAAGGTTCTGTCTTCAAGATCATCCGTAGTCTGTTCAGCTTCAGCAGATAAATGAGAATTCGATATGATATAAGCCGAAGGAACAAAGTCAACAGGTTCCGCTGTCGTGATCTCCATCTCAGGAGCCTGCAAAGACACATCATTAACAGCTCCGATGTCATCAACACTCAGAACATTAAAGGTCAGGGCTATGCCTGCTGCCACAGCAGCGACTTTACGGACCGTGTAATTCATACAACTATTATATCTTTATTTATTTGAATAAAGATTTAACGCGCGTATAAACGCGCGCATTGTAAAACAATTGAAATATATCCGTCAGATAACAGTATTAAAGAAACTCGGAAAAGTCGTCGAGAGTCTGAGAATCGCTGGATGTATCATCCGGCTTCTTAGGTTCAGCCTTAGGAGCTTCCTTAGCTTCCTTCTTAGCCTTAACCCAGGCCTTATATTCTTCGTTCTTATTGTTCTCAGAATTAGACTCCTTCTTCTTACGGAGTTCTTCTTCAAGCTTAACTCTCTTCTGCTCTTCCTGCTCCTTCTTTGCAGCCTCAGCTTCTTCGCGCTTCTCGCGTTCTTTCTGCTCAGCAGCAGCCTTCTTCTGCTCCATCTCTTCGAGTATCTTATGCTGGGCAATCTTTCGCTCTTCTCTTGCCTTATTCTTCTCTTCCTCTTCAGCCTTCTTAGCTTCAAGCTCTGAACGCTCCTTGTTAAGCTGTTCTCTCTTCTCTTCGCTGACTTCCTTGGATGCGGCAACCTTCTTGAGTTCCTTAATTGTCTCAGGTGCCTTAACCTGCTTCTTGATCTCTTCCATTCTCTTTCTGGATTCTTCAGAAGCTCTCTTCTCAGCTTCGGATACTTCAGCTCCGAGGTTCTGGAGCTCAGCGATATCTGCAGCCGTAGGTGCAGCAGGGTGACTATCAGGAGCAAGAGACTTTCTTATATCTCCGCCCTTAATAGAAACATTATCGACTCCGGGATTAGTAAAATCAGAGGCTGCATCAAGAATCGTCTTGATATCAGGCGTCTTAACTCCGGGAAGAACTTCATATTTCTTATCTTCTCTGTCCACTGTTTACTCTCCCAATATGAATATTTTGATCAACAATACTATGATAGCAATCAATTCCAACAAAGCAACACATCTTAATAACCAAGAACTCTTCTTTGCAGGATTGGTATCGATCTTCATCTTAGTCTCAGGTGCCGCATCTTCCTTCTCATCCTTCTTAACCACTGCGGGCTTAGCCTGAGGCTTAACATCAGGCTCATTATCGGCAGCGGGCGAAGCCTTAGGAGCTGGATTCATTCCGCAGGATGTAATTATCTGCTTTGCCTTCTTAACAGCAGGAAGCATCTCGTTCTGAAGATCCTTGAAGCTGTCCGAACTCTTACCAAACTTATCGGCAGCCTTGGGGAGCTTGGATGCATCAGGACCCTCGGTACCGTTCATAAGAAGAATACCGAATGATGAATCATCACTTACATTAGATGCACCGACGATATACTGATTAAGAATGGCCTTGATCTCATTCTCGGACTTCTCTCTTCCGCCGGCAGCGGTCTCTACCATACGGGCGATAACGGGCTTACACAGACCGGAATTCTCGTCATAGACACTGTCCTGAACGCCGTCAGTCATCAGTGCAATACCGTGGATATCATCAGTCGTCGTCTTAACAAGTCTTAAGTAATCCGCAGCGTGAGGGGCAGTAACGAAATATGTTCTTCCCGCGCTGTCGTTCTGCGGCATCGTAAGAGGGTGCACTCCCGTAGGAGATACGGAAGCTATAAGACCGTCACCGATATGACCGACAAGAACTCTTCTGTCCTTAACAGCACAGAAAAGCAAAGTGCAGGACAGTCTCTCGAGAGAATCGAGCTTGAGCTTTTCGATGAGGGCGGCGAAGCCTACATGCACTGCCGCGATTACAATGGACTTAACGGCAGCCTCGCGGTTCTCGTAGTAAAGCGCGTCGAAATAGTTTATAAGAAGCTCCGACACGGACTCACATGCTGACTTGGAACCGTATCTGGCATGTGTATACTGCTTGGAGCCTGCACCGTCGGCAACAACTACGACAGAGACCCCGTCTCTTTGTACTGCAAGCGAATAATCCTCACAAGGAACTCCGCGTCCCTCGTGCTTCTTACCCATTAAAGTTACGGCAGATACAGTGATATCAGACATAAATTACTCTTCCATGAACTTAAAGAAATCATCAACATCAACTGACTCGCCTTCAGGTTCAGTTGAGATATTGTAAAGAGCATCGTCGCTCATGCCGGAAGAAACGACTGAAGAGCTCGAAGATCCGAGGAACTCGAAGAGCTTACCGAAGTCGCCTGAAGAAACTGAGATGGGCTCTTCCCTCTTAATGGAAATTCTCTTAAGGATATCGAAGTCAACACTGTTACCAACACCGATATTGAAGATTACGAGCTTGTCTTCCTTCTCGAGTTCATTACAAGCCTTTATGGCAAGCTCCATGTTCGCCATGGCATTAGGCCCCTGAGGAGCACCGTCAGTGATAACTACGAGCCAGGGCTGATAATACTTGATACCCTGCTCCTTATAGCCTTCCTTACGTGCATTGAGAAGCTCAAGAGCCGTGAGGATTCCCTCACCGATAGGTGTCATTGTTGTGGAAGCATTGATCTCAGGAAGACCGTCGTTACCGATCTTACCGAAAGGCATTACGATATCAACGGAAGAACCGAATGTAATGATCGCAATATCAGTAGCTGATCTGGTGTCATCATTCGCCTTGATAGAAGCGATGAAGTTGTTTAAGCCCTGATTAAGCTGCTTGATAGGATTACCCATCATGGAGCCGGACGTATCGAGACAGAAACAGATAGGAAGTCTTCTCTTAGTGCTGCTGCCGAAATCCGATGCATTGATGTTGTTCTCAGCCATGTTCTTATCTCCTGTTCTTGAATAATCCGAGCAGACCGCCGTCGTTCTTGGAATCAGGCTTCTGTTCAGTCTTCTTGCTGCTTGTGTCTATAGTAGTATCGATATAGTACTTGTTAGAAGGCTGTGCAGGTGCGAATGTGGGAGTCGACGCTTTCTGCTCAGCTGCAGGCTTAAAGGGCGAAGTTGATCCATCTGAATTATCTGATGCCCCGGGAGCAAATCTCGACTTCGCGATAGGATGAGGATCCGTAGCTTTGTAATCCATCTTCGGGAAAGCCTTATATGCTTCTTCATCCTCATATATATGTGCGGAGAGTGCTTCCTTATAAGCGGAGACCGCTTCATACCATTCGATGGCCTCATAGGACTCACCGCCCCTGAAGGTCTTATAGAGCATCATCCTAAGATTCTCAGGCAGATACTCCCAGATGTGATCATAACCGCCCTTAGGAATATGCTCGTCAGAAACACCGGATAAAGAATACGGGAAATTCTTCTCGATAATCTCTTCTCTTAATGTCTCCGCACCGTTTCTGGTAGCGAACGGATGAAGTCCGCAGAACAGGATTGAGAAAACGAGCATGGCGATGGAATAATCCTCATCCTCGAGTTTTCTTAAAAAGCCAGCGAAATTCTTGCCCCACAATCTGGGATCGGTAAACTCTTCCGTGCCAACGGGACAAGGAAGATTGCCGACCTGAACAGAGTCCATATCGATAAGATACAGTGAATTCGGAGAATAAATAAGTGCATTCTTAAGCTGAATATCACCGGCTATGATTCCGAACATATGAAGATAGATGTACTTCTCGAGAAGGTCACACAAAGTTGTAACAATATCGAGTCTCGTGCACTCGGGAATTGCATTCAGAAGCGCATCAGGGCCGTCGAACACATTACTTAAGGTCTTACCTCTTCCTACGATCATGGTATAACCGACAGGAATATTTCTGTAGTACAGCAGATCCTTCGGCCAGCAAAGACCGATAGAATTGATGCCCATCTTTACCTGAGTCTGAAGCTTCTTCCAACGCAGAGGCGTGATGATTCCCTTGTGATAGATCTTGGCTACGACCTTGGGATCATCAGTAGTAAATACCATACCCTCAGCACCGGCGCTCAAACGCTTATCGAGCATAATCTTCGCTCCGCTGTCAGTAGTAACGGTATCCCCGACATTACAATAAACAGGAACATCGAGATACTTATTGGACATCGCGATCGGGCTTATAGGCTCTTCTTCCGTCTTTGACAGAAGGTCCTCTATACCGTGATATACAGTAATCTCCCCGTTATCGTCAAAAACACAGATATCACCGAGGAATACAGGCTTCTTCTCACGGATCCTGCTCATGAGGATACCTTTAGAAGACATAACGAGACACCCGTCCTGAACGAGTGACATCTTGGCAAGGAATTCCGTAGTTTCGGAAACCTGAACGGAATGAAGCAGCTTATCCGGGAGCAGCATGGAACAGAAATCACGCATAGCCGATGCAGCTGAAGCGGTCTTGTCGTCTGCCTGGTGAATTACACAGTAATGCATGAGCTTAAATGTCTTGCTTACATACACATCGAGGCGTTCAGATGTAACAATATCAAGGAATTCGGTGAAGACACGGGTTCCGCCGAACTTTCTTATGAACGAATAGTCCACTATCAAAGATTTATAATTCTTGATTACATCCAAAGCCATGTTTTTATTTTAGCTTATTTATATTAAAAGTAAATAATTTAAGGAGAAATTGTGGCAATTTTGTGGCGCAATTTCAAAACTGTAACATGAATCAGATAATCCCTACCAGCTTCATAAGGAATTTGGCATTTGATTCATGCGACATACCATCCTTAAGCTTGTAATCGAAGATGATCTCATCACCCTCATATCTCTCACTGAAATGGCAGAAAATGATATTACTGATTCCTTCGTCAGCAATCCTGTCGCACAAAGCATAATCATGGGTAGTCATGAAACCTGAGATATTAGGCTTATTAAGCTTACGCAGAAGTATCTCAGCTCCGTCTGTTCTGTCCTGTGAATTTGTTCCTCTGAATACTTCGTCGATAAGGAACATCAGAGGCTCATCGCTCTTTGAAGAATCAACGATTGACGCGATCCTTACAAGTTCTGCTCTGAACGTACTCATATTCTCCTCAAGACTGTCAGCGATTCGCATTGATGTCTTAAGTCTCATAACCGAACATGTAACGGACTTCGCAGGAACCATGGCACCTGTGTAACCGAGGATCATCATTACTCCTACAGTCCTTATGAGCGTAGTCTTACCACTCATATTGGAACCTGTGATAATCGCGGTCTGGGAGTCGATCGACACTGAATTAGAGACTACCTTGGACGGATCAAGGAGCGGATGGCTCATCTGCTCACCTTCGAAGTATGCCTTCTTAGCTTCATTGATCTCGGGGAAACAAGAGACCTTTGAAATCAGCCCCGGGACACAGGCACTCATAAGAGCCTCTATATCGCCTACTCTCTCCACATTCTTCATAAAGTTCTTTCCGTGTTTGCTGCTCCAGTCAAGGAGTCTGTCAGCACACAACAGATCGAAAGGCATAAGGGCATTCAGTATAAGTGCCATTATAGGCTGCTCACGGATAGAACACAGGCTGCAGGCCTCGATAAGCGAATCCAGTTCAGCAGGAAAAGTATCATTCATATACTCAGGAATAAACAATTCTTTGGGAAGTTCGTCAGACAGGAGAATGCTAACTCTCTCCTTCACCGCCTGAGCCTGCTTCGAGATAAGACCGGATTTAAAGATATCCGCCTGTTCGCGTCTTGAAGTGAGGAACCAGACAACGAGGTTGACCAATATAACGCCGAGAATCGCTATCCTTATATATTTCACAAGCCCTGTAAACAGGAATATTACGGGAATAAGCCAGATAAGAGGCATTACCTTCCACAGTATCTTAAGACTGCCCGGTAATTCCCGGTCTTTAAAACAGAGAGTCAGCAATGCTTCAGGAGTCTTCAGTATCGGATGTAGTGCAGATACCGATTCATAATCAAGCAGGAAATCGGGATTGGCTGAGAGGGCCCCGACCATTTTCTGTCTCTTTCCTATGCTCTCCATACTGAGAGCCTCGTAATCCTTACACTTCAATCTGTCAGCAAATGCCTTTCTTCCGAATACGGAATGAGAAGTATTATACAAAGCAAACAAAGAATGCGGACCGAATACATCAAGGTCTGATGTGTAAGCATGATTATGATCGGCAAATTCAGAGCCGTCGTCCTTCAGCACTGAGAAGTCACCATTGATCCTGGCAAGATACCTGTCATTCGCAGAGATTTTCTCAGTCGTGAGTCTCTCGTAATACTTACTCTTGTTATGGACCGCACAAAGAATGATAAATCCGAACAGCAAGGCTACGGCAGCGATAAGAAGAGGTATCTTGTTATCTCTGACAAGTGCAGCAATACAAAAGCCCGCGATACCTGCGAACGTAAATAGCCTTAACAGTCCTATTCTGTGATTAAGCTTTGTTAATGAATCACGCGCTTCGGTTAATGAAGGAGCAATACTCTCGAAGTGATCTGTCATTTCTTATTATCGGAAGCCGCAGAGGAAGCCTTAGTATTCGACTTGGACTTAGTCGCGTTTTTCTTGGTCGTCTTAGAAGAAGCCGTTGACTTCTTACGCTTCTTACCTGCATCAGATCTCTTCTTCCTCTTAGGAATAGCCTGATCTAACACATCACCAATCGAATCATGGATCGTAAGCATCGCTGACAGATCCAGATAGGTAGATGATTTATTGATGATGACCATGCGGTCATGCTTAATAAACTGAGAGAAAGTAGCTGCCGGATATACAGTCAGCGAAGTTCCGCCAATGATAAGAAGATCACACTTCTTAAGAGCCTTGATAGCAGCATCGACAGGCTCATGATCGAGGTTCTCCTCATATAGTGTGATACCCGGACGGACTATGCCGCCGCATCTGTCACAGTGAGGTACACCCTCGTGACTGAGAATATAATCCAGTCTGAATTTCTTACCGCAGTCCATACAGTAATTCCTGAAGACTGATCCGTGAAGTTCGATAGTACACTTGGAACCTGCATCCTGATGAAGCTTATCGATATTCTGTGTGATGATCGCCATAAGCTTACCCTGACGCTCAAGTCTGACTAGAGCTTTATGAGCCTTATTAGGTTTGGCATCAGGATACAGAAGCTTTCTTCTGTAGAAGTCATAGAATTCTTCAGGATGCTCAACAAAGAATGAGTGCGAGATAATATCAACCGGTCTGTAATTAAGACCGCTCTCCTGATTATAAATACCGTCTCCGCTACGGAAATCGGGAATTCCGCTCTCCGTAGAGACACCTGCGCCGCCAAGGAACACAATCTTCTTAGAATTCTCTATAAGCTCTCTTAACTGAGCTATCTTGGCTTCTCTCGCGCCTTCGTATCTGTCTAATCTGGTCTCCACTTATTACCTTACCAAAATCAAATAATATCGTTATCAATATCAATATGATCCGGGACTCCGTCACCGTCGATATCAACATCGTGATGTCCGGCTGCACCAAACATTTCCTTACCGAGAACTCTCTTCTCGTTTCTTTCCTTCTCAACGATATTGCTTAATGCAGTCTTGACGCGCTCAGAATCTTTAACGCTCTTCACTTCAAGCAAAGGGCATGTCTGATCGGCCGTATTAAGTATGATAGTACCTACACCGAATATCTTCTGCCATAAGGACCTCTTAAGTCTTATATCAAGAACACGATACAAAAGAACTTCATCAGAAGTCGTGTTAAAAAGACCTCTCTTAAGATAGAACTTGTTACTGTCAAAGCTGTATCTTGTGAATGATATCGGCAGACCCAGGTATCTTCTTCTGTCGTGCCACAGTATAGGCTCTTCTTTAACATATTCGGATAATCTGTCAGTCTTAGCCATGCTTATGCCCCCAACTTGTTTTAATAATTATATATTTTTTTTGCGAATAGTACCACCAATTTTAAGTATTGTCGCAAAAAGAAAACAATTCCTAGACAGGTTCCTGTTCGGTCTCCCCGTCCTCAGCCATCACGGCATTAACATAGGAATCAAGTATCCTGGTGACATCGAACAGCCTCGAATAATCGTTATTCGATAGCGTATATTCGCTGATTGTAGTCCTGTCATAATAAAGGTAATTATCACCGTAGATATGGTACGGATTGTATCCCATACCGAAGAATATCCTGAATCCGTTATTCTTAAGATATACGGCTCTCGGATCCGTTCCGTATATGTAATTACCTCCGGGATATACGATGATATGTACGTCTCCTATCAAGGTCTCGATCTGCTCCATCCACTTAGTCGTGTCGGATACGATCGTATCCATATCTGACTCATAAGCATTTATATTGCCGTATGTGGAAGATGCGAGCCTCCAGCCCGTATCCTGGAGTACGCTCATGATTTCAGATACAGTCTGTCTGTTATTCTCGATCTCGCTGTCGGTAAACTCTACATTCGGTCTTCCGATTGATGCGAGAGCTTCAGATCTGTCATCTGCCTCATCACGGCTGATGACGTAGCCGAATACAGACTCGTAACCGCATATGGAGATTACGCCTTTCGCGCCGTCGAAGGAGAAATCCGGATGAGCCTCAACAAAAGCATCCAGTATGCCGATGGCTTCAAGTTCTCTTCCGGATACCAGCGTTCCGTCAGGGGCGACATACTGGCCGCAGACATACCCCTGCTCATCAAGCGAAAGCTGCGTACACAAGCCGTAGTTATAAGTAGTCGCGACATTATAATCGAATGTATCAAGCACGAGAATGAGAGGCTTCTTGCCTGCCGGAATCGTCAGATCGACCTCAGTGATGAAGTTATCTTCGGAAAGGTCTGCCATAGTCTCGGCATCGACCAGAACATAATCATTATCATAAAGCTCCTGAAGCATTCTCGAGAACTCATCAGTCGTAAGATAAAGACCGGTATTGGACGCACCTCTGGATACATCAGCAATAAGCTGTCTTACGCTTATTACCTCTACGGTACCTCTATACTGAACGACCTCCGTCGTATGCGATGTCGCCTCGAGAAGGTCTGCATTGATTCTGTTATCGTCCGGGAATATTACTGCGAGATCTGAGAGCAAAGACTCTGCAGAGAAGTATCTGAAACGCTCGAGCATATGCTCGCCTTCCTGAAGCATCGGCTCATACATGATCTCTTTAATTTCCGTAACTCTCGACGAAGCGAAATCATATACAAATCCCTCATAGTTATCACATACACCGACATAAATCTGAACGGCCTGAATATAATCGCCTTCATTGAAAGCACTCTCCGCAGCCTGAACGTCACCTCTGGCCTGCTCTATAGTTTCAATCTCATACAGCAAAGGTGTTGTGGTAGCTGATACATTACCGATGTCATTAAGCTGCTCGAATATGAATATAAGGTCAGGTTTCTCGATCGAGCCCAGGAGGAATTCCGTCGACAGATCAATAAGCCATGTGGACAGTCTCGAGGAAGTCAATTCCTGCATCTCGTTCATGAATCTTATATCTGCCGAGGAAGGAATATAACGGGAATTACGCATCTGGTCTTCTATCGTGAGAAGCCTCTGATTAACGATCTCTTCCATCTGACTCATCTGTTCTCTTCTGATAACGATTTCAGAGTCTTCAGTGCCTTCGGCATCATAAGAAACGACATCATCATGAACCTGACGGTAAAGCGCCAGAGCATCATCATAACGGCCTTCATCGAGAGCAACCTCAAATTCGGGAACAACTCCCGACTCAACCTCCATAGAGACATTAAGCCAGGAGACGACGCAAATCATAGATATTACGATCAGAAAGCAGATAACGGCCGCAATAATATGTCCCGCACTCTTTACGGACTTCTTCTCGTAGTTATCGAAGATATTATCTTCTGTGCGTTTCACCCGAGGTCTTCAATCCCGATCTGCTTATTCTCGAACGAGTCAGGCTTAATATAATAGCCGATCGCCGGTATGTTCCTGATACGGTAATACTCCGGATCTCTGAGGCCCGACTCAGCGAGAGTCGTAATCTCAGACAGACAGGAGTTCTTCTTGCTGATAAGAAGCTGAACGCCCTGTGTCGATCTCGTCGTCTTCAAAGGTACCATCGAAGACTTGAATACGACAGCCTTATCCATATCGGATCTGGCGAACAGATCCGGATCCTCCCCATCGGGAATGAACAGGAAAGTAACGGCTTCAGACTTATCGGAGAAAGCGTTGATAAGTTTCTTTCTGTTCTGCTTTGTCTCATAAGCTTCAACCGGGAACAAAGCAGCCTTACCATTCTTAAATCCGATCATTATCTTACCCTTATAATCGGTAGTAACGAGCATCCATATGATCTTCTCGTCATCATCCAGACCTAAGTCATTCGTAAGGAATGAACCGAAGTCGGAGACCTTGTTATCAGGAAATTCATGAGTCTTGCTCTTATAAACATTGCACTTATCCGAGAAGAACAGGATATCGCTCTTGTTCATAGCATCGACGCTTAAGAAAATCTCATCGTCATCTTTGATCTTGATCTCATCGGATCTCTTAAGAGCATTAGGAGTGAACTTCTTAAGATAGCCGTGTCTGGTAAGCATGAGATGAACCTGATAATCCGGGATAGACTGATCGGGCACATAAACTTCCACGTGCTCAGCCATAACAAGCTCTGTCTTCCTGGGCTTTCCGTACTTATCAGCTACTTCCTTGAGCTTCTTCGAGATCAATGTATTGATACGGTTAGGTTTACCTAAGATGTCTTCTATCTCTGCGATATCCTTCTCAAGGTTCTCCTTATCGGCTGTGCGGTTAAGGATATACTGCTTGTTAATATTACGCAGCTTGATCTCGGCAACATATTCAGCCTGGATCTTATCGATATCGAATCCCTTCATGAGGTTGGGAACTACATCCTCTTCGAGTTCGGTATTTCTGATGATAGCGATAGCCTTATCGATATCAAGCAGGATCTTCTCAAGACCTTCAAGCAAATGGAGTCTGGACTTCTTCTTATCAAGTTCGAATGCGAGCTCACGGGAAACGCACTGTCTTCTCCAATTGAGCCACTCATTGATGATGTCACGCACGCCCATGACACGGGGATTGCCGTTGATCAGGAGATTGAAGTTACAGGAGAATGTATCCTGAAGCTTCGTGAATCTGAACAGCTTCTTCATGAGCTCTTCGTGATTCGTACCCCTCTTGCAGTCGATAGTGATCTTGAGGCCGTCGAGGTCAGTCTCATCTCTTACATCGTTGATTTCCTTAACCTTTCCGGACTTAACAAGATCGGCAATGCCGTCGATAATAGCCTCGGAAGATGTGGAATATGGAATCTCCGTTATCTCGATAAGATTGTTCTTAGAATCTACAGTATACTTACTTCTTAATGTGATCGATCCCTTACCGGTATCATAGATTTCCTGCATCTGCTCCCTGTTATAAAGGATCTGTCCGCCGCCTGAGAAATCAGGTGCCGGCATATACTCGAGCAGATCGACATTCTTGTCCTTAAGGTAAGCCATCGTGGCCTCGCACACTTCCTTAAGATTGAAGGAAGAGATATTCGATGCCATTCCTACGGCAATACCCTGGTTACTGTTAACGAGGAGGCTCGGGAAAGTAGCAGGAAGAAGCACGGGCTCCTTCAGAGTGCCGTCATAGTTATCAACCATATCTACGGCATCTTTATCTATTCCTGCGAAAAGCTCCTCACAGATCTTCTCCAGCTTTACTTCCGTGTATCGGGGAGCAGCGTAAGCCATGTCGCGGCTGTACTGCTTACCGAAGTTACCCTTGGAATCCACGTAAGGATGCAGAAGCGCAGCATTACCGCGCGTCATTCTTACCATCGTCTCGTAGATAGCGGCATCACCGTGAGGGTTAAGCTTCATCGTCTGTCCTACGACATTCGCGGACTTAGTCCTGTTTCCGTTAAGCAGGCCCATCTTATACATGGTATAGAGGAGCT
>CAMNNN010000011.1 GCA_946545505.1 uncultured Clostridia bacterium | reverse complement strand
AGTAAACAACATTCATAATCTGCAGCCTGCGGATGTGTATGTATTCGCGATCGGAACTAATGATGTGCGTTATAACAATGCCGAGCTCGGAGCTGTGACGGCGGAAGATTATATCAACAATATCGGGACCATAGAGCAGGCGGTAAGAGACATTAATCCCGACTGTACGATCTGGTTTATCGCACCATGGATCTCGTTCGACGGCGATCAGGTAAGTCCTTTACCGATCGAAGAGGTTACAGCAAGACGCATTGAGTATTCCGGGGCTCTGGAGCAGTTCTGTGAGGATCATGGCGATCACTTTATCGACCCTAATCCTTATATCGAGGATGCGGTAACGCATGCGCCTCAGACGGATTATCTTCTCGACTGGATACATCCGAATGTAAGGCAGGGTGTGGAACTTTATTCTGAAGCAGTTATTCTCGCGGCTTAAAAACACTCATATCTGACAAAATTCACATATATTTCTTATCCTTCGTAAAGTCATGCTGATACCATTAGGGTATAAGTGCCTTCGGAGGTGTCCCATGCTTGATGAATACAGAAGATTTATTATTGACGACTTCGGAAAAAAGCCCGTATTCGCGAGTTTCCTTCCCGGACTTTCAGGCCGTAAGGGAATTCCTATCTGGTCCTTCTACTGCAACCGCGGACAGGGTATAACATCATTCGGTACCAGGGATAAAGACAACTCCATAATGGAGTTCTATCCTGCGCATACGGCGTATCAGCTCGTGAGAACACACGGCTTCCGTACATTCATCAAGAAGGACGGCGAGGTTCGTGAAGCATTCTCCGACGACGGCGCGAGGACCCGCATGTATATCGGGTTTAACACTTTTACGATAGAAGACGAGAAAGACGGCATCTTAACAGAAGTGCTCTACATGACTTTGCCGTCAGAAAAACTCGGTGCTCTTGTCAGGACCGTGCGCATTACCAATACGGGTGACAAGCCCGTTAATATAAGCGTCCTTGACGGTATGCCGGCGCTTAATCCTTATGGTGTATCCATGGCAGATCAGAAGGAACTCGGGCAAACAGTTAAAGCCTGGATGCAGGTTGAGGACTTAGAGTCCGGACTTCCTTTCTACCGCGTCAGAGCGAGTATCGTGGACTCCATTGACGTGCAGGAGATAACACGCGGCAATTTTGCTTTCGCTTACTCCGAGAATAATAAGCTGCTCCCGGTTTATGCTGACCCTGAGGTGATCTTCGACTACGACCTGTCTTACCTTAAGCCGGTCTCGTTCATTGACGGCAGCTTCAGCTCCCGCAGGCAGAGCACGAGTAATAACGTGCCGTGTGCATTTTTCGAGCAGGAGGGGGAGATCGAGCCCGGAAAGACCATGTCTTTCTTCGAGGTTTACGGCAACTCTGACGGCAAGGGAAGGCTCGGGGAACTCGCAGCGAAAATAGCAGGCGAGGGAGCCGTTAAGTATTTCTACAGGAAGTGGGACGAGGCTTCCGGCATGGCGGATGACATTATAAAAGCGATCGACACAAAGACCGGAGATTCCACATTCGATGCTTACTGCGCCATGACTTACCTCGATAATTGTCTGCGCGGAGGCTTCCCGATAAAGCTCGGAAACAAGGTATTCTATATGTACTCCCGTAAGCATGGTGACATGGAGCGTGATTATAATTATTTCACCATCGCTCCCGAGTTCTTCACCCAGGGCAATGCAAGCTTCAGAGATATCAGTCAGAACAGAAGATGCGACGTATTGTTCACGCCTTACACAGGACAGATGAACGTCAAAATGTTCTTAAGCCTTATCCAGAGCGACGGCTTCAACCCGCTCAAGATATCTGAGGCGAGCTTTACTGTGCCTGAGCAGAAGGCGGCACTTTACGATCCGGATATCAGGAATGTTATCGTAAAGCCTTTCACACCCGGTTCTCTGGCGGACAGGTTAATCGACTTAGGCCGCGAGGATGAGATCGACGAGATCGTGTCCGGGGCATTGTCAGACTCGGTTCCTTCAATCAATGCGGAGTTTGGCGAGGGATACTGGACCGATCACTGGATCTATACACTCGACCTGGTCGAGGCATATCTTCGCGTGTACCCTGACAGGAAGGATGATCTTCTGTGGGGCAGTAAGGACTGTACTTACTTTGACACGAAGTGCTTTGTTAATCCGCGCCGCTTAAGATATGAGAAAACTCCCAAGGGTCTTCGCCAGTACCATCCGATAAAGGATCTTCCTGCGAAGAAGAACAACGGCAAACTCATGGTCGATCCGATGGGAGAGATCGTCAAGGCGACTGCAGGCGAGAAGCTCCTTCTTCTGTGTATCATTAAATTCATGACTCTCGACTCGTATGGTATGGGTGTCGAGATGGAGGGAGGAAGACCCGGCTGGTACGATGCTCTTAATGGCCTTCCGGGCCTGTTCGGTTCGTCCATTAATGAGTCTATGGAGCTTGTCCGCTACCTCGAATTCATGATCGATTCCATGCCGGTAAGCGGAAAGGTAACTCTGTCTTCCGAAGTCGCGGATCTTTATAAGGCCGTGCACAGCCTGAATCTGACAGGCTGGCAGGACATGAAGACATGGAATGATCTAAACGACATCAAGGAAGACTACCGTGCTACGACCATGGACGGTTTCTCCGGAGATTGCGAGGATATGGATGCTGCGTTCATCAAAGAAATGCTTATTAACATGAGGCAGATCGTGAAACGCGGAATCTCGAGGGCAAGAGCTCTCGGAGGCGGCAAGATGCCTTCATACTTTGCATTCGAAGCAGTTGATTATACTGAAGAGAACGGTGGTATCACGGTCAATTCATTCAAGGCCGTGGTTATACCGAGATTCCTCGAATCCTATGTACATAATTTCAGACTCAAGCACTCTGACGAGCGCCGTCAGCAGCTTTACAGTGAGGTGCGCGATGGCCTGTATGACGAGAAGCTTAAGATGTATAAGGTCAACGAATCTCTCGCGGATGCATCATTCGAACTCGGACGCTGCAAAGCATTCACACCGGGCTGGCTTGAGAACGAGTCAATCTGGCTTCATATGGAATATAAGTATCTGCTCGAACTTATAAGAAACGGCATGTATAAAGAGTTCATCGAAGACTTCAAAACATGCGCGGTCTGCTTCCTCGATCCTGATATCTACGGAAGGTCGCCTCTCGAGAATTCATCCTTTATCGCTTCCTCGGCTAACCCGAATCCCAATATTCACGGCAGAGGATTTGTCGCGAGACTGTCAGGCTCGACTGCGGAGTTCATCGATATGTATCAGAACATGATGTTCGGAAAGACTATCTTCACTTACTCCGAAAGCGAGGGGTTGATATTCGCACCGAAGCCTCTTATTCCCGGCTACCTTGTAGGCTCCGACCTTAAGATCGGGACGAGGCTTCTCGGCACGACTTCCGTCACATATAAACTCCCTTCTCAGAAGGACTACATTCCCGGGCAGTATTCGGTAACCGGTATCACGGTCGACGGCAAGCTTTATGTGGGAAGTTACATCGCAGGTGACGATGTCGAAGCCATAAGGAGCGGACTCGTTAAGAGTATCGAGATAACGCTCGGGTAATGGTATTATTAGGGAAGTAATTCTAAGGAGATTATTAATATGATCATAGATTTCCCTAATATGCAGGAAGAGGCCAAGCCTAACTTCAAGGGCGGCGAGAAAGAATATAACGTTAAGATGACCGATATAGGTCCCAACAAGTTTATGAGAGGCCGCCTTGTTCCCGGCGCTTCCATCGGTTTCCATACGCATACTGAGAACCAGGAGATCATATACGCTCTCGAGGGTGAGGGAACCGTTGTTGACGAGAACGGCTGTACGGTCGAGATGCTCGAGCCGGGACAGGCTCATTACTGCGCCAAGGGTGCGAGCCACAGTCTTGTAAATAAGAGTGATAAGGATCTTATTTTCTTCGCGGTGGTAACAACGGTATGAGTGAGAACAAGACAGTTGTCGAATTCACCAAGATGCACGGTATCGGCAACGATTACATCTACATAGACTGCTTCGATAAGATGGTGAAAGACCCCGAACGCCTCGCGGTCGTGATGTCTGACCGCCATTTCGGTGTGGGCGGAGACGGCGTGGTCCTGATCGCACCTTCTAAGGTGGCCGATGCCAGGATGATCATGTTTAATCTTGACGGATCCGAAGGCAACATGTGCGGCAATGCGGTCCGCTGTGTCGGTAAGTATGTTTACGATGTAAAGGGCATTAAGAAGAACCCGCTGACTATCGAGACCAAGAGCGGCATCAAGACGCTCGATCTTGAGGTGGAGGACGGACAGGTCGTAAGTGCCAAGGTAGACATGGGAGCGGCCATCCTCGATCCCGGGAAGATTCCCGTAAAGCTTGAGCCTGACGGCCGCGGCATGGTTGTGAACAGGACTGTTAACATTGACGGCCTGGATTACGGACTGACATGCGTATCCATGGGCAACCCTCATGCTGTCACTTTCGTTGAGTCCGTAGATGACTTAGATCTTGAGAAGATCGGACCGAAGTTCGAGAACAATCCCATTTTCCCGGAGCGAGTAAACACCGAATTCGTCAAGGTTATCGATGCACACACGATCGAGATGCGTGTGTGGGAGAGAGGTTCCGGCGAGACGATGGCTTGCGGCACAGGTGCTTGCGCATCTGCCGTCGCTTCCGTTCTTAACGGATACTGCCCCAAGAACGAGGACATCACGGTAAAGCTTCGCGGCGGCGACCTCATCATCAGATATACAGATGAGACCGTATTCATGACGGGAACCTGCACGAAGGTCTTCGAAGGCAAGATGGAAATCTGATTGTGCTATAATTACGTATCTTATTAGAAATAAAAGGAATGGATCACTATGTTAAGCGACATTGAGATAGCGGAGCAGGCAATACTTGATCCCATCGGGGATATAGCGGCTAAGGCCGGTCTTTCTTCAGATGAACTTGAGTTCTACGGAAAATACAAGGCCAAGATCCCTCTTAGTGCCATCAAGAGCAGAGCGGATAAGAAGGACGGCAAGCTCGTTCTCGTAACGGCTATGAATCCCACTCCTGCAGGAGAGGGTAAGACTACCGTCAGCATTGGTCTTGCTCAGGCCATGAACAAGCTAGGACGCAATGTAATGCTCGCTTTAAGAGAGCCTTCATTAGGCCCCGTCTTCGGTATCAAGGGCGGAGCTGCAGGCGGCGGCTACTCACAGGTGCTTCCGATGGAGGACATCAACCTGCACTTCACCGGTGATCTTCACGCTATCACATCAGCTAACAATCTTCTCGCGGCAATGATCGATAACCACATCTATCAGGGCAATGAGCTTCGTATAGACAAGGACAGAGTCCTCTGGAAGCGCTGCATGGATATGAATGACCGTGCACTGCGTTCCATCACCGTAGGAGTCGGAGGCGGCACCAACGGTGTTACAAGAGATGAGTCTTTCTCCATTACGGCAGCTTCTGAAGTAATGGCAGTACTCTGCCTCGCAAGCGATGAGACAGATCTTAAGAAGCGTCTCGGCGATATCGTTATCGCTTATGACCTCGACGGCAATATCCTCAAGGCTAAGGATCTCAAGGCCGAGGGTGCCATGGCAGTTCTTCTTAAGGATGCCATCAATCCCAATCTCGTTCAGTCCATAGAACATGTGCCTGCCCTTATTCACGGAGGCCCGTTCGCGAATATCTCACACGGCTGCAATTCCCTGATCGCTACTAAGGCTGCCATGAAGCTGTCTGACATTACGATCACGGAGGCCGGATTCGGTGCAGACCTTGGAGCTTTCAAATTCCTCGATATCAAATGCAGAAAGGCCGGCATCTGGCCTGACGCATGCGTTATCGTAACGACGATAAGATCGCTCAAGTACAATGCGGGTATTCCGAAGGAAGAGCTTACAACACCTGATGTCGCGAAAGTAACAGAGGGCTTTGCAAATGTAAGCAAGCATATCGAGAATATGAAGGCTATGGGTCTTCCGGTTATCGTTGCGTCCAACAGATTCCCTACTGACACAGATGAGGAGATCGCAGAGCTTAAAAGACTGTGCGATGAGAACGGTGCATCTTATGCTCCCGCCGATATCTATGCCAAGGGCGGAGAAGGCGGAATAGAGCTCGCTGAGGCTGTGCTTAAGGTTCTCGACGGCGGCGTTAAGTCTGAGCCCACATTCATTTACGATCTTAATGATTCTACTGAAGAAAAGATTAAGGCTGTTGCCACAAAGATCTACGGCGCGAAGGATGTCGATATCCTTCCTGAAGCAAGGGAGCTTATCGAAGGCTTCGAGAAGGCAGGTTACGGCAATCTTCCCATCTGTGTGGCGAAGACCCAGTATTCACTGTCCGATGACCCGAAGCTTCTCGGCCGTCCTGAAGGCTTTACACTGACCGTAAGAGAGGCAAGACTCGCGGCAGGTGCAGGCTACATCGTCATCCTCACGGGTAAGATTATGACCATGCCGGGACTTCCTAAGGCGCCGGCAGCGCTCAAGATCGATATTGATTCCGACGGTACTGTTCACGGCCTGTTCTGATGCGAAGAGGACAATATCCTAATCCCACTTTCCTCGACAAAGCGGAGGGCATAAGGAAAAACCGGCATACCAAGATGATCGTTATAACATCGATCGTCGTTCTAATCTGTCTTGCGGCTATACTTATCCGTATCGGCGCTAATATGCAGGAGAGGTATGAGCAGGAATACCCTGATCTCGTCGGAGCTGCAACGGCCACCACGACAGAGACGGAGGCGGAAGAGACGGAACCGGTTCCGATTGCAAATGAGACCGAACCTGTCGAACCCACGGAGACGTCGGAGGAAATGCTTGCTCCCGTCATCGTGACTGAGACGACGGTGGAGACCGTGGATATCACGGACCTTTCCGCGCAGGAATTCGTCGAGCGCGAGCCCTTCTACTTCAGAAACGATTATCCGCTTCAGACTATCTCGCATGAGCAGCGTGATGTTCTGCTCGACTACCTTAAACAGGATATTCAGGATTATATCGGCCAGAACCCCGGCGAGAGAATCTGCTTCAGATATGTTAATCTCGACAACGGCGAGACAATGGGGCTTAATGACCTCGAGCCGATCGTGCCTGCGGGTTCTTTCGCTCTTCCCATCGAGTTTACGTTCTGGCACCGTGCCGCGATGGGATACACATCTCCTAACTATATAATCACTTACGACGGCTCTCCGGTGCCTGGCAATTCGTCTGCTATCGCGTCAACATACCCTGCAGGCAAGATGTTCTACTTAAGGACGCTCGCGAACCTTGCCGTAACCACCAACGATGATTACGCTTTGTCCGTCGTGCTTGACAGGTGTAGCGGCATAGCGACCGTGTGGAGTTATATCTCGGGTATCAGCGGCTACACGAACTATACAGAGGATGTCACTTACACGGACTACGCGAATGTCCTCATGAGCGGCTCGGGAAGGACTTCCTGCTATGATATGGCGGCTTACGCTCAGGCACTTTACTACGGTTACATAAGGGAGCCTGAAGTGTACCAGCCCCTTATCAACGACCTTTACTACACTTCTGTAAGGTCTCCTTTCTCCACTTCGTTTGGGGAGGATACGCCCGTTCTTCATGTGTCGGGCCGAAATGAGACCTTCCATGCCTACACCGATATCGCGATCATAGATGCGTCGGAGCCGATAGTTCTCATCGTGTACAGCGAGTGTTCTTCTCTTGACCGTGCGCAGACCATACAGGCTGACATTTCCGGATTTGTCGCAAGGTACATAGATTCCTGCCACGGACTCTGACCCCGAAAGGTGTGTTATACGGGGGTTCCCCCGAGATTTTGTTGATATTTAACAAACGACCACAATATATAGGGGTTGTTAATTGACAAAAAGTCTTGATTCTGATATGATGCTCATGGATTTATTACTCGGAGGTAGACCAAATGATCATCAAGTCAGATTTGGAGTCATGTCGTTCCAGACTTCAGTCCATGATAGGAAGCCCCGTAAGACTTTCTTCCAATGGCGGTCGTAAGAGGATCATCGTACACGAGGGTGTAGTCGATAACTGCTATCCCAATGTATTCACAGTAAGATGTCAGCGTGAATCCGACGGTGAGTTCGAGATTGTTTCCTACAGCTATATCGACGTTCTGACAAGAGCTGTCAGAATCGCTATCCCTGCAGAAGCGGCTGATACCGCAGCAGTAGTATAAGACTGCCGAGAGTATCAGGTTTCGGAGATTATATAGAATCAACAAGCGGCGAAGGAGACTTCGCCGCTTTGACATTATCAAAGAAGGTAATTCCATATGGATAATAACGATGCTTCCTGGAAGCTTGCCGAGATATCTCAGGAGCTTATGGCGATCTCGAACGACGCACTCCTGTATTGCAAAGACAGATTTGATATCGAGAGATTCAAGCAGGTAAGAAACGTTGCCGCGAAGCTTCTGTCGGTATCGACGGATGACATAACGCCTCAGAAGGCGCAGGAGCTTTTCGAGGAGTGTGAGGGGTATCAGACCCCGAGGATCGATACGCGTGCCGCTGTCTTCAACGAGAAGGACGAGGTGCTGCTGGTCAAGGATTATGACGGCAAGTGGGCGCTGCCCGGAGGGTGGTGCGAGTACAACATGACTATCATGGAAAATACTGTGAAGGAGGCCCGCGAGGAGGCCGGCATCGAGGTGGAACCCATGCGTCTTGTGGCAGCTCACAGCAACAGAAAGCATAACAACCCGAAGTCGTATTTCTATATCACGAGATTCTTCGTGCTGTGCCGCTACTTAAGCGGAGAGTTTATATCTAACGAGGAGACGAGTGAGACCCGTTACTTCAGCGTCGACGAGCTGCCCCCGGATCTGAATGATCACAAGAGCAGTCCGGAGCAGATCAGGCTGTGTCTTGATGCACTGCATGATAAAGACTGGGCCCCGCAGATCGATTGAGAGATTGTGAATTTTAACAAATACAAAGCTGTTAAGTAGGACTTTTGAGATAAATAGCCGAAATGCTTTCTGACACATCAAATCTTTGTTGACTATCATTCTGCTTAAAAATATACTACGCGAGGAGTATAAAGAATTGATTTCCCCGGAGGGTTTTCATGACAGAAGACAGAGTCATTTTTAATTGTGGTGCAGCCGACCTTCAGATGAAGGCAGTGGCCATGCTCGTACAGAAGGCATCAGATTTCAGAAGCACCGTCTACATTATGAAGAATGGTCACAGAGCCAATGCGAAGAGCCTCCTCGGAGTTATGTCCCTTGGAATCGACAACGGATCCGAGATTACCGTTACAGCAGACGGAACAGACTCGGGCGAAGCGGTCAAATCTTTGATAGAATATCTTAAGGACCCGAAGGTATGATGTTCTTAAGGAGTAATGAGCTCATCTAAGTTTGACGCCAGATTAGATACAGTGCCTTTAAGTCCCGGAGTATACCTGATGAAGGATGCTTCGGGATCTGTTATTTATGTCGGAAAAGCCAAGAAGCTCAGGAACAGATTAAGGTCTTACTTCGGAGGCGGGCAGATTACTCATCCCAAGGTCGCGGCTATGGTGTCGCATGTGGCCGATTTCGAGTATGTAGTAGTCGGTTCCGAGACGGAAGCACTGCTTCTCGAATCCAACCTTATCAAGCGCTACATGCCCCAGTACAATATCCTTCTGCGTGACGACAAGGCATACCCTTATGTGTGCGTCACTTTGAACGAGGAATACCCCAGAGTGTTTAAAGCTTTCAGGCCTGACGAGAAGGCGAGAGCAGCCGGTGCGAGATACTACGGTCCCTACATGGGAGGCGACCTGTATAACACCATGAAGGCGATTGAACAGATCTTCCCGCTCAAGCGGTGCAGTAAAGTTTTTCCCCGTGACATAGGCAAAGACAGGCCGTGCCTGAATTACCATATCGGTAAGTGCATGGCGCCATGTTCGGGCAATGTCTCCGGCGAAGAATACCGCAAGATGATATTCGATATAGTGGCTTTCTTCGAGGGCCGTTACGACGGCATCAAGACGGAACTTCGCAGACAGATGGAACAGGCGTCTGAAGACCTCGACTTCGAGCGTGCGGCTGTGTTAAGAGACAGGCTCGCGGCACTTGATGCGATCACTCAGAACCAGCACGTGTTCCAGAAGATAGAGCGCGACGTGGATGCTATCGGAATCTATGCACAGGCAGGCGAGACCTGTGTCCGTAAACTTGAATTGAGATCGGGCAGGATAGTCGGTTCCTCGACTTATTTTATGAAGGGCGACCTGCCTTCGACGACGGAACTGGTCACAAGCTTCGTAACGCAGTACTACCCGGGCACGGCCAGCATTCCGCCTATCGTTCTCGTGCCTGAACTGGACGAGAAGGAGGATGCAGAGCTTCTGTCGGAATTTCTCGAAGGCGAGGCAGGGCACAAGGTGCGCGTATATACTCCGGAGCGAGGTGAGATGAATGACCTTCTTAAGATGGCCTCTCTTAACGCCCAGGAGATGATGGTAAGACGTATATTAAGAGGAGGCGGCGCCCAGGCTGATCCCGCGGCCGGAATGAGGATACTTGAGAAGATCCTGGAGGTGCCGGAAAACAGCCTTCATAGGGCAGAGTCTTACGACATAAGTAACCTCGGCAATGACGATATATGTTCCGGAATGGTCGTCTTCAAAGACGGCAAAGCGGATAAGAAATCCTACAGACTGTTTAAGATGAAGACGGTACAGATGCAGGATGACTTCGCTTCCATGCGTGAGACTCTGACCCGCAGGTTCGCACACGACGGGGATGACGGCTTCGAGTACCCCGATATAATTCTGGTCGACGGAGGTAAGGGACAGCTCTCGGCAGTGGCTTCGGTAGTGCGTTCGCTAGATCTTGGCCGCGACATCAAACTCGTGGGAATGGTGAAGAATTCGCGTCACAGGACCGCGGGCGTCGTACTCGAGGACGGCACCGAGATCATGCTTGAGAAGAACGAGCCCTCGGATGATGAAGTCGTGCTCCTGCGCTTCCTGTCTGCCGTGCAAAACGAGGTTCACAGGTTCGCGATAACTTACCAGAAGAAGCTTTCCAAGAAGCGTAACATACGCTATAAGCTTGAGAATATCCCGGGCATCGGTCCCGCCAAGCGCAAGGCACTCCTTCAGACTCTCGGCACGATCAAGGCCGTGGAGGATGCTGATGTTGAGGCCTTGTCCGCGGTCAAAGGAATAAGTGACAAAGATGCGAAGATGATCTACGATTATTTCCATCAAGAACAGGAGGAGAGCTGATGGCTGTTTATGCGATGGCGGACCTGCATCTCGCGCTCGACAACCCGGAGAAGAGCATGGAGGACTTCGGTCCCGCATGGAAGGGGTACATGGAGCGCATCAGGGAGAATGCTTCCGTGGTATCTGACGGCGATCTGTTTTTACTCCCGGGAGACCTTTCCTGGGCTATGTATTTCGATAACGCGCAGAAGGACTTCGAGTACATAAACAACCTGCCCGGCAGGAAGCTTATTATCAGAGGCAACCACGACTACTGGTGGGGTACCGCGGCGAAAATGCAGCGCCGCCTGGATGAGATGGGCCTTAACACCATCACTATCCTTCGGAACGCTTCCTATGTGGACGAGGCTCAGGGCGTGGTGGTCACGGGCACCCGCGGCTGGAAGCGCCTCGAGGACGACAACGTCAAGGCTGAAGACATCAAGATTCATGACAGAGAGCTCGGCAGGATCAAGCTGTGTCTCGCGAGTATGGAGAAGGCGGATCCGGAACACAAACTGAAGCACATTATGATGACACACTATCCGCCATGTGGCAGAAAGGGTGCCCCCTGTGACTATGCTGCGGCGATCGAGGAGAGCGGGATTGTGGATATATGTGTGTACGGTCACCTTCACGGGCGTGCCCATGCTCAGGTTTTTGAGGGTGAGAGCAACGGCGTGAAATATTTTTGTGTATCCGCGGATTACCTAAATTACAGGCCTTTGCGGGTTTTGTGATATGATTTTTATTGCCAAATACGCCCCTTTAATATATAATATACGAACGGGAACAAGCCTGTTTATCGAAGCATAGCTTCGACGCAGGCTTTTTACATCTTTTCGTATACCTGGAGGCTTACATGGCGCACAGTATGACCGGCTTCGGCAGAGGCGAGAAAGTTTTTGATACAAGACACTACTCTGTTGAGCTTAAGTCGGTGAACAGCCGTTTCTGCGATATCAATATCAGAATGCCCAAGATATTCAACTTCGCGGACGCTGCCATCAGAAAGCTTATCTCCGATACACTCGTCAGAGGTAAGGTCGATGTCTATATCAGCTTCGAAGACGATGCTGAGGGTTCTTCCGAGGTTATAGTCAACACAAGCCTCGTTAAGGCTTATTCCGATGCGGTGTCACAGATCGCCTCCCTGACGGGCAGAACTGATGATGTGAATGCTTCCAGACTCGCGGCTTTCCCTGATGTTATGACGACTAAGCAGGGTGATGTGGACGAAGAGCAGATCTATGCCGAACTTGAGCAGACAATTAAGGAAGCTCTCGACGGTATGCAGGAGATGAGAGGCACAGAGGGTGCAAACCTCGTATCTGACCTTATCGACAAGATCAATGAACTCGAGAAGGTGAGGGACGAGATCGATGCACGCGCTCCCCGTGTTGTCGAGGAGTACAGGGCAAGATTGTCTGACAGGATCGATGAGCTTCTGGCTGATAACAGCAAGGCCTTCTACGACGAAGCCAGGATTACTGCAGAAGTGGCGGTTTTTGCGGATAAGTGTGCTATCGACGAGGAGCTTAAGAGACTGTCGAGTCACTTCTCACAGGGTAAGAGGATCCTTGCAGTCGACGGCGCAGTAGGTAAGAAGATGGATTTCCTCATTCAGGAGATCAACCGTGAGACGAACACCATCGGCTCGAAGGCGAATGATATCGAGATCACGAACCGCGTTATGTTCATGAAGAACATCGTCGAGCAGATGAGAGAACAGATCCAGAATCTGGTCTGACCGGGAAGGGACGACGATGAGATTCGCGGATATAGGAGGAGGCAATGTTGCTGCAGCATCGCGAGTGCTTGCCGTGGCATCAGCTGACTCGGCGCCTATCAGACGCATGATGCAGGAAGCAAGAGACAGAGCGATGCTCGTCGACTGCTGTGCAGGTAAGAAGTGCAGAAGCGTCCTTATTATGGACAGCGATCATATTGTGACCAGTGCCCTCGAGGTGGCGGTCGTAAGAAAAAGCCTGGAGGAATAACTTATGGCAAAAGGATTATTGATTTCAGTATCAGGCCCTTCCGGAACAGGTAAAGGATCTGTCCTTGCCAAGGTCAAGGAGATGAATCCCGGATTCGGCACTTCAATCTCCGTAACGACCAGAGCTCCCAGAGAGGGAGAACAGGATGGAGTGGACTATTTCTTCAAGTCCAAGGAAGAGTTCATGAAGATGTATGAAGATGGCGAGATCCTTGAGTATGACGAGTTTGTTGATAACTATTACGGAACTCCCACGGTCGCTCTCCAGGAAATGAGTGAGGCCGGTACGGACGTTCTGCTTGACCTGACTATCGCAGGAAGCATGGCTCTTAAGGAGAATTTCGAGCAGTCCGTAACCATATTCCTGCTTGCTCCTTCTTATGAAGAACTCGAGAACAGACTCCGCGGCAGAGGTACTGATTCCGATGAAGCAATCAAGGCGAGACTCGAGATGGCAAGACAGGAAACTAATTTCGTAGGTCACTTCGATTATGTCGTAATTAACGACGATATCGAGGAGGCAGCCAAGAAGATCAATGCCATTATCACTGCAGAGAAGTGCAGATGCGTACGTAACGTTGAGTTACTTGAAGATGTAATTAGAATTAATAAAGAAATGGAAGGTAATTGAGAATGTTGACAGATCCCACACTTGAACAGTTGCTGCCTAAGGCAAGCTGCGCTTACGAACTTGCAGTTCTTGTAAGTAAGAGAGCAAGCCAGATCGTAGACGGTGCACAGCCCATGATCCCCGATCATGCGGATAATGCAGTGTCCCTCGCTTGCAAGGAGATCCTCGAGGATAAGGTAGTAGGCGTTAAGGGAACACTCCCTAAGGATGCTTATACGGTACCGCTCACAAGAGAAGCAAGACTTGCTATCGAGGCGGAGCGTAAGGCAAGAGAGCAGAAGGAGATGTTCAGAAGAGATGCTCAGGCTGCTGACATGGTTTATGCAGAGCAGATCCAGAACGAGACTCCTGCCGAGGATATCGTTTCCGAAGTTCTTCCTGCCGCTGAAGAAACCGAGACTGTTGAGGAGTAAGGAGTAGCGTAAGATGTCTAATTCAGAGAAGATGGACAAGATCGTATCCCTTGCCAAGACAAGAGGTTTTGTATATCCGGGTTCCGATATATACGGAGGTCTCGCGAACTCCTGGGATTACGGCCCGCTTGGTGTTCAGCTTAAGAACAACGTAAAAGCTGCATGGTGGAAGAAATTCGTTCAGGAGAGCCCTTATAACGTAGGTCTCGACGCAGCTATCATCATGAACCCCAGAACATGGGTTGCTTCAGGTCACGTCGGAGGATTCTCCGATCCGCTGATCGACTGCAAGCAGTGCAAGGCAAGACAGAGAGCTGACAATCTCGTAGAGGATTGGAATAAAGAGAATAATGTAACTGATGTTTCCGTTGAGGGCATGGAGCCCGATGATCTCGTAGCATATATCAGAGAGAAGAACATTCCCTGTCCCGTATGCGGAGGTCATAACTTCACGGATATCAGAAAGTTCAACCTCATGTTCAAGACATTCGTCGGTGTTACCGAGGATTCATCTAGTGAGGTTTACTTAAGACCTGAGACAGCTCAGGGTATCTTCGTTAACTTCGCTAACGTCCAGAGATCATCCAGAAAGAAGATCCCGTTCGGTATCTGCCAGATCGGTAAGTCTTTCCGTAATGAGA
>CAMNNN010000010.1 GCA_946545505.1 uncultured Clostridia bacterium | reverse complement strand
ATTATGACCATAATCCTTTTCTGTGCTAATATCTGTCTCTATGAATATCAGATCACGTATAGGCACAAAAGATTTCTATAAGATGGTACTCGTCATAGCAGTCCCGATGATCATTCAGAACGGACTGACTAACTTCGTGAGCCTTCTTGATAATCTGATGATCGGCGGTGTCGGCACGAACGCCATCTCCGGCGTTGCCATCGCCAACCAGCTGATGTTCGTCTTCTGGCTTCTGATGTTCGGAGCCACGGCAGGCGTCGGCATATTCACCGCGCAGTTTTACGGCAAAGGCGATACGAAAGGCGTGCGCGATACATTCAGGTTCAAGCTGATCGCCAACACCGCACTCGCACTGGTTGCAGGTGTCGTCTATTACTTACTGGCTCCTACTATGGTGTCATGGTTCCTCGAAGGTGACGGCACTCCCGAGGATGCGGCGCAGACGCTCGAGATAGGCGTCAACTACCTGAATATAATCATCGCGAGTCTCGTTCCCATCGGCTTAAGCTATGCCTATGCCGGCACACTAAGAGACACCGGAAACACGAAGGTTCCAATGGTAGCCACAATGGTGGCGATTTTCGTTAACCTCGCAGGTAATGCCGTACTCATTTACGGCCTGTTCGGACTTCCCGCACTGGGTGCTAACGGTGCCGCGATCGCCACTGTGGTCTCGCGTTATGTGGAGCTTCTTGTGCTCATGATCTACACGGGTACACACACAGAGTCAAATCCGTTCATAGTCGGAGCTTTTCGAAGTTTCCGCATGCCGCTCAGACTTGTGTCGCAGTTTATTCTGAAGTCGCTGCCGCTGATGGCGAATGAGACTTTATGGTCGCTCGGCATGACCGTGCTGAACCAGTGTTATTCCTTCAGAAGCCTCGATGCAGTCGCTGCAGTTAATATCGAGACGACGCTGTGGAACCTCATGACGGTCGCGTTTATTGCCGTCGGCGAATCCATAGGAATCGTAGTCGGCCAAAGGCTCGGTGCCGGAGAGGTCGACAAAGCAAAAGACTATGCAGTTAAGATGCGTGATCTCACGGTCGCGTTCGCCGCTGTATGCGGAATTATCATGATGGCGCTGTCCCCCCTCTTCCCGAGGTTCTACAACACCACGGATGATGTCAGATCCCTCGCGACTGTCCTGATCTTTATCTCCGGTATCGTTATGCCGCTGATGGCATTCACGCACGCATCCTACTTCATCATCAGATCCGGCGGCAACACCCTGATTACTTTCATCTTCGACTGCGGTTACACGTGGATTATAGTTGTGCCGCTCGCATACTGCCTGAGCCGTTACACTTCCGTAAGCGTCCCGGTTATGATGTTCGCAGTGCAGTGGGCTGAGCTCATCAAGTGTGCGATGGGGCAGATTATGGTTCGAAGCGGAATCTGGGCGAAGAATATCGTCCGTAATTGAGTTAGAATATAAAGAAAACGGAGGCTTTGTATGAACGAAGTATACGATTTTCTTAAATCTGCTCAGACCTATTATCTTGCTACAGTAGAAGGCGATCAGCCCAGGGTAAGACCGTTCGGCACGGTTGATATCTTTGAAGACAAGCTCTATATCCAGACCGGAAAGATCAAGAGCGTCAGTAAGCAGCTGCACGCTAACCCCAAGGCGGAAATCTGTGCTTTCAAGGACGGCACATGGCTTCGTGTGGCAGGAGAACTCATAAGTGACGATCGCGTGGAGGCGAAGGCTCATATGCTGGCAGGCTACCCCGAACTTCAGGCTATGTATTCGGCAGAGGACGGCAACACCGAGGTGTTCTACTTTAAGAATGCGACAGCCACATTCTCATCTTTCACTGCCGCTCCGAGGACAGTAAACTTCTGATACCCGATTATATTTGTTGAAACTTTTTCAAAAAGATAAACATTTTATAAAAGGTTTTGGAAAAGCCCCAAAGCTCCCTTAATGCGTGATATTCTTTTACTACATATCCAAGGCGATAGAGGAGTTTGTATATGGCTAAGAAGAAAGATAAATACGAGGCGCTGAAGCTGGATAACCAGCTCTGCTTCCCTCTTTATGCGGCATCAAGAGAGATTATAAACATGTACACTCCGATCCTCTCCGAGATCGGACTCACGTATACGCAGTACATCACATTCATGGCACTGTGGGAGAATGACGGCATGACCGTAGGAGATCTCGGTAAGAGACTCTTCCTTGATACCGGCACCCTCACGCCCATGCTCAAGAAACTCGAACTTCAGGGGTATCTGACCAGAGAGAGAAGCACGGAAGATGAGCGTGTTGTTATCGTGAAGCTCACCAAGAAAGGCTACGACTTAAGAGAAGAATGTCTCGACGTCCCCAAGAAGATGAGCGCATGTGTAAATCTCTCACTCGAGGATGCAGCCGACCTTTACCGTCTCCTGTATGTACTCCTCGGTGGTAAAGCTTAATTAGATTGATCAGACAAATTCAATACCTTCCGCATCGCCGATCCTCAGATCGGCGATGCTTCTTTCTATGGCAATTCTAATCAGTGTTTTTAAGTCCTCTGACGGAAAATAATATTCGTTATTAAGCCTCAAGAAGATTACATCCTTATTCTCTTCGAATCCTGCCCTGATATACTTGCGTCTTCTGTCTTCCGCATGATCGTAGTAATCGTCTTCATCCATCATACCGTCGAGTTCCAATGCTATTGGTTTATCGATGTAAGGAACGTAGAAAACCACATCCGGATAGAAGGTATATTTGCCGAAGCGGAAGCAGATTTCCGTTTTCCACATGAAGCCTAATGCTTCTACCTCTTTAACCGCCAGTAATTCATTCTTCGATCTTAGAGTCTGACCTTTGTAGATAATCGGATTCCTGGGTTGGTATTTGTTCTGGTTAGACTCTGAATTCATGAACTGCCTGGTCTGTATCCCGCAGAATCTGGTCTTGCTAAGCGGGAATTTGATAATCTCCGGCTCCCCGATATAATTCATGTGCCATTCAGCCAACAGCTTGGTGAGTTCAGCTTCAGCAGATATACGTTCAATTACCTTTCTCCTGTAAGAATCACCTTTCCTGGTGTTAAACAAATATCTCCTGGTATTCCTAACCCCCACCTTCGGATTATCAGGCTCATAGGCTATCACGGTATATTTACGCCCGTTAATGGTAGAAAACCATCCTCTAGGTAATCTTTCTATCCGATATGAAAGATATGATATGCGTAATTGTAGGACCATCTTCTCGTTCATATCCCCAGCCTATCAGCCTCTCATTCCAGAAAGACCGACAATTCTCGACAAAAAACGACAAAATCCGACAATCCTAAAGGCAATGTTCATAAAATCGCCTGATATGACAACCTGATAATCAGGTGATTTTTCATCGTTTATCGGGTGATTGGGTAAAATCCTATTTACAAACTATACTTTACTGTGGTAAATTACCGCCATAAAGTAAACCGTTGATGCGGAGATAAAGATAATAAACGCCTTTACAGAGAGCCTGTGGTGCTGAGAGTCAGGTGAGAAACGGATTATCAAATGGACCGGATGAGGGCGCAGTCAAATGCTGCGACGGCAGGCACCGTTAACAGCCGGGGATATGATGGTATCCTGCTTAAGAGTACGGTAACCCGTAAATCAAGGTGGCACCGCGGATAATGTAATTATTCGTCCTTGACAGATAGTAATTCTGTCGAGGGCGTTTTCTTTTGTCCTCGAGCAGGTAAAGGAGGACAAAACAAATGCAGATCAGACCCACTCTGGAAGAGGCCATGAAGATCGCAGCAGAAGGCAAGTACGATGTGCTTCCTATAAGCGTAGAGATCTTATCCGACTTCACTACTCCGATCGAGGCATTAAAGATTCTGAAGAATGCTTCAGACCATGTCTATATGCTCGAGTCGGCACAGGCGAACGAGACATGGGGAAGATATACATTTCTGGGATTTAACCCCAGAGAACTCATCACCTGTAAGGACGGGATCCTTGAGATCGGCGATGAGAAGATAAAGACAAATGATCCTTCCGCCGAGTTAAGAAGAATCATGAGCGGCTACAAAAGCCCCAGGTTCGACTACCTCCCTCCCTTCGCAGGCGGCCTCGTAGGTTACTTCTCATACGACTACTTAACTTACAGCGAACCCACGGCAAAGTGTGACGTTGAAGACGAGGAGGGCTTCAAGGATGTTGACCTCATGCTCTTCGACAAGGTAATCGCCTTCGACAACTTAAAGCAGAAGATAATCATCATCGAGAACATGAAGCTCAATGAGGGCGAGGACGGCTACAGAAGAGCTGTTGAGACCTTAAAGGGACTCGTAAACCTTCTGCATAACGGCAGTAAGATCGAGGAGAAAGGCGGCAGGCTCAAGGGCGAGGTCACCCCCCTCTTCGGCAAGGAAGCATTCTGCGAAATGGTCGAGAAGGGCAAGCACCACATTAAGGAAGGCGACATCTTCCAGATAGTTCTTTCCAACAGGCTTTCCGCGCCTTTTGAAGGCAGCCTGCTCAACACATACAGAGTGCTGAGAACTATCAACCCGTCGCCTTACATGTTCTATTTCTCCGGCACGGACGTTGAGGTCGCAGGCGCTTCCCCCGAGACGCTCGTTAAGCTTCAGGACGGTGTTCTTCATACTTTCCCTCTCGCAGGCACAAGACCCAGGGGAAAGACACCTGAGGAAGACAAGGCACTCGAGGAGGAGCTCCTTCAGGATGAGAAAGAGCTTGCCGAGCACAATATGCTCGTGGATCTGGGAAGAAACGACCTGGGAAAGATAAGCAAATTCGGTTCCGTGGAAATAGAGAAGCTCCACACCATTGAGAGGTTTTCACATGTCATGCACATAGGATCCACGGTAAGGGGGGAGATCACGGAAGACCATGACGCCTTCGATGCGATCGAGGCAGTCCTCCCTGCAGGCACCCTCTCCGGAGCACCCAAGATAAGAGCATGCCAGCTTATAGGAGAACTCGAGAATAACAAGCGCGGCATCTACGGAGGTGCCATAGGCTACATCGACTTTACCGGAAACATGGACACATGTATCGCCATAAGACTCGTATTCAAGAAGAACGGCAAGGTCTTCGTCAGATCCGGCGCAGGAATCGTCGCTGACTCCGACCCCGGGAAGGAATACCAGGAGTGCCTCAACAAAGCAAGAGCATCACTTAAGGCACTCGAGCTTGCACAGGAGGATGAATTATGATCCTGCTCATAGATAATTACGACAGTTTTTCTTATAACCTTTATCAGCTCATCGGCGCGATAGACCCCGACATCAGAGTCATCCGCAATGACGAACTCACGGTGGACGAGATCAGGGCATTGAACCCCGACCGGATCATCCTCTCACCCGGACCCGGAAGACCTGAGGACGCCGGCGTAATAATCGATGTGGTGAAGCAGCTCGGCAAAGACTTTCCCATCCTCGGCGTGTGCCTCGGTCACCAGGCGATCTGTGCGGCATTCGGAGCCACTATCACATACGCGAAGGAACTCATGCACGGCAAGCAATCGGTGGTAAGATTCGACGGCAGATGCAAACTCTTCGACGGCATCCCTCTCGGCAAGGTGGCAAGGTATCATTCGCTCGCGGCAGACCCCGAGACAATCCCGGAAGAGCTCATGGTCACAGCACTCACCGAAGACGGAGAAGTCATGGCGGTGCAGCACAGAGAATATAAGATTTACGGAGTGCAGTTTCACCCGGAATCGATAATGACACCAGACGGGAAAAAGATGTTAATGAATTTCATTAAGGAGGCATAAGACAATGATCAAGGAAGCAATCGTAAAGATCGTAAACAAGGAAGATCTCACATATGACGAGGCATTTACCGTCATGAACGAGATCATGAACGGAGAGACAACTCCCACGCAGAATGCGGCATTCCTCGCAGCTCTTTCCACCAAGAGTGCGAGGGCTGAGACAAGAGATGAGATCGCCGGCTGCGCTGCGGCAATGAGAGACCACGCCATCCCCGTAGAGACAGGCATGGACATCTTCGAGATCGTAGGCACGGGCGGAGACAACGCACACAGCTTCAACATCTCCACCACTTCCGCGATCGTGGCTGCTGCAGGCGGCATGAAGGTAGCTAAGCACGGTAACCGCGCGGCATCTTCCAAGTGCGGCACGGCAGACTGCCTCGAGGCCCTGGGAGTAAACATCAACCAGAGCCCCGCGCGCTGCATAGAGATGCTGAACGAGGCCGGCATGTGCTTCTTCTTCGCACAGAAGTATCACACCTCCATGAAGTATGTCGGACCCATCCGTAAGGAGCTCGGCTTCCGTACGGTGTTTAACATCCTCGGCCCCCTCACCAACCCCGGCAAGCCTTCAATGCAGCTCCTCGGAGTCTATGACGAGTACCTCGTTGAGCCTTTGTCACAGGTTCTTGTCAGCCTCGGCGTTAAGCGCGGCATGGTAGTTTACGGCACAGACAAGCTTGATGAAATCTCTATGAGCGCTCCCACAAGGATAAGCGAGATCCGTGACGGCTGGTACAAGACATACACAATAACTCCCGAGGACTTCGGCCTTACACGCTGCACCAAGGATGACCTCAAGGGCGGCGATCCCGAGCAGAACGCTCAGATCACTATCGACATTCTCAAGGGTGCTAAGGGACCTAAGAGAGACGCAGTTCTCCTGAACGCAGGTGCTTCCCTCTACATCGGCGGCAAGGCAGACTCATTTGCAGAAGGCGTTAAGCTTGCAGGTGAGATCCTCGACTCCGGCAAGGCATACGAGACACTGCAGAAGATGATCGAAGTCAGCAACCGTCCGGAGGCAGAGGCATGACGATCCTCGATCAGCTTGCAGAACACGCACGCGAGCGCGTTGCCGCCTCGAAAAGCATAAGACCGTTAGAGCAGGTCAGAGCCGAGGCACAGGCATTGCCCAAGGGAGACTTTCCTTTCGAGAAAGCACTCCGCCGGGAGGGCCTCTCGTTCATATGCGAGTGCAAGAAGGCATCCCCGTCCAAGGGCATTATCGCCGAGGATTTTCCTTACCTTCAGATCGCGAAGGAATACGAGGAAGCGGGAGCAGACTGCATCTCGGTCCTCACTGAGCCCAAGTGGTTCCTGGGAAGCGATGAGTACCTTAAGGAGATTACTTCCGCCGTAAGCACTCCCTGCATAAGGAAGGACTTCACGGTAGATGAATACATGATCTACGAGGCCAAGATTCTGGGGGCTTCCGCAGTCCTTCTCATCTGCTCTATCTTGGGCATGGAACAGATCCGCGGGTACATCGGCATCTGTGATGAGCTCGGGCTGTCAGCACTGGTCGAAGCACACGATGAAGCTGAAGTAAAAACTGCACTTGAAGCAGGCGCACGGATCATAGGAGTCAACAACAGAAACCTCAAGGATTTCTCGGTCGACACCGGCAACAGCATGAGGCTTAAGGAGCTCGTGGGAGATGACGTGATATTTGTTTCCGAGAGCGGAGTTAAAGACGCATCCGATGTCGCTTTGCTTAAGAAAGCAGGTGTGGATGCAGTGCTCGTAGGCGAGGCGCTTATGAGAGCAGCTGACAAGAAACAGATGCTCAGATCTTTCAGGAGTGTATGATGACCAAGGTTAAGTTCTGCGGACTGACACGCATTGAGGATATCGAAGCGGCTAATGAATTGAAGCCTGATTATATAGGCTTCGTATTCTGGACCAAATCCAAGCGCGCCGTTACCCGTGAGAAGGCCGCGGCACTTAAGGCTCAGCTCGATCCTTCCGTCAAAGCCGCGGGCGTGTTTGTAGACGAAGACATAGAAGTTGTTAAGGCTCTTCTTAATGATGGTATAATCGACATCGCCCAGCTTCACGGTCACGAGGACGAAGCATACATACGAAGTCTGCAGGCATGCACAGGAAAGCCTGTCATAAAAGCTTTCCGGGCGGATACCGCCGGCGGATTCACACAAGCGGAAGAAAGCCCCGCTGACTATGTTCTCCTTGATGCCGGAATGGGCGGCGGAGTCACTTTCGACTGGAACCTGTTGAAGAATATAGAGAGACCTTATTTTCTTGCAGGCGGCCTTCACCCCGGAAATGCGGCTGAGGCGGTAAGGAACCTTCATCCTTATGCAGTCGACGTAAGCTCGGGAGTAGAGACCGGAGGCATAAAAGATAATGCAAAGATGGCGGCTTTTATAAGCGCTGTCAGAAAGGAAGACAACCATGACTAATCCCAACGGACGCTTCGGCATACACGGCGGGCAGTATATCCCCGAGACGCTGATGAACGCCGTCATTGAGCTCGAGGAAGCATACAACAAGTATAAGAACGATCCGGAGTTTCAGGCGGAACTTACTGAGCTCTTTAACGAGTACGCAGGAAGGCCTTCAAGGCTTTACTACGCCGAGAAGATGACCAAGGACCTGGGCGGCGCCAAGATCTATCTTAAGCGCGAGGATCTCAACCACACAGGTGCGCACAAGATCAATAACGTACTCGGGCAGGCACTGCTCGCCAAGAAGATGGGCAAGACTCGTCTTATTGCCGAGACCGGCGCGGGACAGCACGGAGTTGCCACAGCTACCGCAGCGGCACTTTTCGGTATGGAGTGTGTGGTCTTCATGGGTGAAGAGGACACTATAAGGCAGGCACTGAACGTGTACCGCATGAGGCTTCTCGGCGCGGAAGTAATCCCGGTTAAGTCCGGAACCCGCACGCTGAAAGATGCAGTTTCCGAGGCAATGAGAGAGTGGACTTCAAGGATCTCCGACACGCATTACTGCTTGGGTTCCGTCATGGGACCTCACCCCTTCCCTACTATCGTAAGAGACTTCCAGGCCGTCATCTCCAAGGAGATTAAGGAGCAGATGCTGCAGAAGGAAGGCAGACTGCCCGACGCAGTTATTGCGTGCGTGGGCGGAGGCTCCAATGCCATCGGAACTTTCTATAATTTCATCGATGACAAGGACGTAAGACTTATCGGCTGCGAGGCTGCCGGAAGAGGCATCGACACCTTCGAGACAGCGGCCACGGTCAACACGGGAAGAGTCGGGATATTCCACGGAATGAAGTCCTATTTCTGTCAGGACGAGTACGGCCAGATAGCTCCCGTATACTCGATCTCCGCAGGTCTCGATTACCCCGGAGTCGGTCCCGAGCACGCATACCTGCATGACATCGGAAGAGCGGAATATGTTCCCGTAACTGACGAGGAAGCGGTACAGGCTTTCGAGTATCTGGCAAAGACCGAAGGCATCATCCCCGCCATCGAGTCTGCGCATGCCGTGGCATATGCAAGGAAGCTTGCCCCCACTATGGATAAGGACAAGATCATTGTCATCACGATCTCGGGAAGAGGCGACAAGGACTGTGCGGCTATCGCCCGCTACAGAGGGGAGGATATCCATGAGTAAGATCGCAGAAGCTTTTAAGAACGGCAAGGCGTTCATACCATTCATCACATGCGGCGACCCTGACCTCGAGACGACGGCAAAGGTCGTACGTGAAGCCGTAAAGAACGGCGCGGATCTGGTGGAACTCGGAATCCCCTTCTCGGATCCGACTGCGGAAGGACCCGTAATCCAGGGCGCCAACCTGCGCGCTCTTGAGGGCGGAGTTACAACAGATAAAGTATTCGATCTGGTACGCGGACTGCGCGAAGATGTGACCGTGCCGATGGTCTTCATGACATATGCGAACGTGGTCTTCTCTTACGGTGCAGAGAAGTTCATTTCCACATGTAAGGAGATAGGCATAGACGGTCTGATCCTGCCGGATCTTCCGTTCGAGGAGAAGGAGGAATTCCTGCCCCTGTGCCGTCAGTATGATGTGAACCTGATCTCGCTGATCGCACCCACCTCCGAGAACCGCATTGCCATGATCGCCAAGGAAGCGGAGGGCTTCATATACCTCGTATCTTCCCTGGGGGTTACGGGTGTGCGCTCAGAGATAAAGACCGACCTCGGTTCCATCGTTGAAGTCATCCGAGCGAACACTAAGACTCCTGTCGCGATCGGCTTCGGCATCTCCACTCCCGAACAGGCAAAGAAGATGGCCGACATCTCTGACGGAGCTATCGTAGGTTCTGCAATTATCAAGATCCTCGCTCAGCACGGAAGAGATGCTGCTCCTTACGTAGGCGAATACGTTAAGTCCATGAAGGACGCGATAAGATAATCCGCATTTTACCCCCTCCCTTGATATGCTTTATAATTATGAGTGACTAATCGGGGAGGGGGATAATTATGCACACAGGAAAAATAATCTGTATAATCACATCTTCGGCCATTCTGGCGGGTGCGCTGGGCAGCTGCAGTATGCTCAGTAATCTCGAGATGCCCAACGTCAAATCAGCGCTCACGGAATACCTTACAGCGGTTGAGGATGCTCAGTATGAAGAATCCGCAGAGCATGTTGTCGATGAAGAGGATGCTTTCCTTCTTAATGAAATGAATGATACTGAGGCCGGTCTCATCGCCGCTATCCAGGATGCGTCTGAATTCGATTACGGAGATATAGAGATCGATGAGGACTCCGCGACCGCGCAGGTCATATTCACATTCCCCGATATCGGATCTATAGCCGATGAGAATTATTCATATGAGGAATTCCTGGAGGCTGTCGGAGATATCGAAGATACCATCGATGAGACAATAGAATTCGAGCTCGTTAAAGAAGATGACGTTTGGCTGATCGAAGCTGATTCGACAGATGAGTACTACAACCTCCTGATGAGCTTGATCGCTGACCTGGAGTTCACGAACCTCACTGAAGAAAATGCTCTCGAACTCGTTGATGAATTCATGACCGATATCGAAGAAGGTAATACCGGTGATGCTGTCTCAATGCTCGGCAATACAGACAGCGAACTTGCATCCTATCTTCAGCTGGCAGGTACAATGGACGGCTTCAACGATATCATCACAGGATATTTCTCCAGAGTTGATTACGAGCTTGAAGTGACCGAGATTACAGACGAATACATTATGGTAACTGCTTCAGGAACCGGCCCCGATATGCAGGCAGTCCTCGATGCAGTTCTGGCTGATCAGGACATTATGGTTCCGATTGCTGCCGACTATATCGAATCCACTCTTAACGGCAACACAATAAATTACCTGACTATAGCATCCAATCTCGCAGGAGCGCTGACTGAACAGATCGCTCAGGCCGGCACAGGTCCTGTAGAAGTGGTGTTTAAGGTCACGGAGGATGAGAACGGCGGCCTCGTTCTTGATCTTGTCAGCAGTGTCGGATTTGACTTCGAGATACCCGACCTGACTACGCGCACGGACCTTATAGTTCCGGCGGTAGCTTTGCTTCTTGATGAAGGTAGAATCACTTTCGCGCAGTTTGCTGAATTAACCGGCGTTAATCCTCCGAATTAACTAATAATTATGAATGAATCCGTGCTTCACAATTATATAACACCGTTATATAATGACTGCGGATGACTAATAAGAGAAGGAGAGATAACAATGGCAATTACAAAAGATATGCTTATCACAGATATCCTTGATCAGGATATGGAGATCGCTCAGATCCTTATGCAGAAGGGCATGCACTGCATCGGCTGTATGGCTGCAAGCGGTGAGAGCCTTGAGCAGGCAATGTATGTTCACGGATTCACACCTGAGGACGTAGATACAACAGTAGCTGAGGTAAACGAATTCCTCGCAGCTAAGGCCTGATTCTGAGACTATATGCATAATAAAAGGCAGTTCGTAATGAACTGCCTTTTTGTTTGTCTTAATGGTCTTCGTACACCACGATGTTCTTGCCGTGCTGCTTACCGTAATACATCCTCTTGTCAGCGGTCTTGATAACTTCCTCGGGCCCTGAGAAGCTGCCGTCATTCTGGGCGACGCCGATAGTTATAGTGACAAAGATCGTATTGTTAAAGAAGAATGTCGGGTTGACCTCGATGCTCTTCCTTAAGCGTTCCATACTGTCACGTGCCTCATCCAGTTCAAATCCCTTCATGAGGATGACGATCTCTTCTCCTCCCCATCTGCACACATCACAGCCGTTCATCTCTTTACGGATAAGTAAAGTGATCTGCTTCAGGACTTCGTCACCGGCTTCATGGCCATAGGTATCATTAATGTGCTTGAAGTTATCGATATCGCAGAATGCGACGCTGAAAGTACTCGTTCGTTCACTCTTCATCAGCGAATCCACTATAGGCAGGAAGCCTCTTCTGTTAAGAAGGCTCGTCAAGGCATCTTCATGAGCATCTGACGACAGCTGCCTGTTCTGTTCCTCGAGAATATTAACCTCGTGCTCACTCATGTAAATGTACATAGCGTTATAGAAGACTGTCGAGAATACCATGGTAAATGAAGAATAGATTACAATAAACAGTCTGGCCGAAGGCTCGATATCATAGATTGGCTCCGTATTGCCGAAGCGGATGTACATCGCTATGAATACGGCAAAGTTCAGGACCAGCATTATCGCCACGCTGACCCTCTTATTTCCCTTAAACAGGTAACTTCCGAAGTATATGATTATAGGAACGATAGAGAACAGGAAACAGTATGTACCGCAGCGCAGACCGATATAGTACGTGGATAATACCGTATATATCGTAACTTCCAGGATAATGCTTACATACGCCGGCATGATAAGCCCGAATCTGCACAGGATGAAGCAGAAAATGTAAACAACTACGCTTAATATGTTAAAGAACATCAGCGGGAGTACTCCGGTATATGCCATAAAGATAAGCAGACCGACATGAACAAGACCCATGACTCCGACCGTGAATGCGAAGCTGTTCTTTACGAGAAATCCAAACGTCTTACTTATAGTATCCTGTCGAATCACCGTATTATTCATTTCTGCCCTTAAACATACAATAAGAATAGGTAGCTTAATTATACATTGCATAATTGACTAAAATGAGAACATATGATAAATTCCGTATGTAATTCCCATGGGGGAGTAGCGAGCGCGTAAGCGTAGCAAGTCAACATCCTGACCAAGCGTCTGGCTTGTTTTAAATCGCGAGACTCATGTATAGCTTAAGAACTATACATGATGTTATATATTGATGTTTATGACCCAAGTGTAGTTCGGCTGTACTTGGGTCTTTTGTTTGGAAAGATTCAGGGAATTCAAGAAAACGAATGCCGGAAGGAGAGTTAAAAATGGCAGAAAATTTCTTGGAAATCAAAGACTTAAAGAAAAGCTTCGGCACGGGCGAAGCGCGGCAGGACGTCCTGAGGGGCATGGACTTCACCGTAGGAAAAGGCGAGTTCTGCGTACTGCTCGGACCGTCAGGCTCAGGCAAGTCGACACTTCTGAATATCATCGGGGGTATCGACACACCGGATTCGGGTTATGTCAGCATAGCAGGAGACAAGCTCGAAGACATGGACGAGAAGCAGCTTACGACTTATCGAAGGAAGCATCTCGGTTATGTCTTCCAGATGTACAACCTGATCCCTAACCTGAATGTTAAAGAGAACATCGAGGTCGGCGCATATCTTTCCGACAAACCGCTCGATGTGGAAGAAGTATTGACCACTCTCGGTCTTCAGGACCACAAGTATAAGTATCCCAATCAGCTGTCTGGAGGACAGCAGCAGAGAGTATCCATCGGAAGAGCTGTCGTTAAGAATCCCGATATCCTGATGTGCGACGAGCCTACCGGAGCTCTCGACTACAAGACCAGCAAGGAGATTCTTGCACTGATAGAAGACTGCAATCAGAAGTACGGAACCACCATCATCATGGTTACGCATAACGAAGCCATCAAATACATGGCTGATCACGTAGTCAAACTAAGAGACGGTGTCGTCCGTCATAACGACATTAACGAGAAGAAGATCCCGGCTTCCGAGCTCGAGTGGTAAGGGGGTGGAATAATGAGAAACCCTCTTGTAAAGAGAATCCCAAAAGAGCTGGCGGCGGATTGGCATAAGTATGCGGTAATAATCCTGTTCATGGTGCTCATGATCGGAGTCATCTCCGGCATGTACGTAGGCCATGACAGCATGCTTTATTCCATAGAGAAGGGGCGTACCGACCTGAATCTCGAAGACGGTTCTTTCGAGCTTTCGCATGAGGCTTCTCCCGAGTTGCTGGCAGCCTTAAGCACGGGCGAGAAGGCTGACGTGCGTCAGTACTTTATCGACGAAGGAATGGAAGAGGCTGACGCCGAGGTTGCCGATGCGATCGAGGAAGAACTGAACAATCAGGTCGCTGCCGGTATCGAAGATGCTGTACGCGAGCAGTGTGAGGCTTACGGCATCACGGACGAAGAGATGATACAGGCGCAGATCGACACTGCGATGGAAGAGAACTTCGAGGATGCACTTGAAGAAGCACGTAACTCGGATGAGTTTATCGAGGCTTCGGAGGAGGCATATGCGGAGGCTCATGATACAGTAATCGAGGCTGTAGACGAAGAGTGGGACGATATCGAGGAAGAATACAATCTTAACGATGAAGGCTTCACTCCGGTTCCCGTAACGATCTGCGCGAACTTCTATCACAACGAGCCCGAGGACCACAATAACGACGGCGAAGAAGACGGCACAGTAAGGATCTTCAGAAGCGACTCTACAGTCGATATGGCATCCTTCATCGAGGGACGTGCACCTGAGACTTCTTCGGAGATCGCGATCGACAGAATGCACGCAGATAACGTCGGCGTTACTATCGGTGACACGATCACTGTAGGCGGACGCGAGTATGAGATCACGGGTCTTCTTTCCTACTGTAATTATCTGACATTGCACGAGTCCAACACGGATCTGATGTTCGACGCATTCGGCTTTGACGTCGCGATGCTTACCCCGGACGCTTTTGAGGCACTGACATCGAGAACCCACTACAGCTACGCTTTCTTCTATGAGACCAAACCCGCTGACAAGGTCGAGGCTGCCGATTTCTCCGACAGCTTCCTTAAGAGCCTGATCTCACAGACTCTCGTAGACGACAACGAGATTGACGATTACCTTCCGGAGTACTTGAGACAGGCCAGCAATTTCGCTCCTTCCGATATTGGAGGTGACTCAACAGGAACGAGCATCCTGTGCTACATTCTGATCGCAGTTATCGCATTCATCTTCGCGATCACGATCAGCAACACGATCGACAAAGAAGCTTACGTTA
>CAMNNN010000009.1 GCA_946545505.1 uncultured Clostridia bacterium | reverse complement strand
GTCTTGCCCGCATTGGAAGAGGAATCAGCCTTGGTAAACTCCGAGAGAATTACATTAGTATTGTCGTCCGATCCGGGTATGGGATTATATGCAGATCCGGAGAACAGAGCTCTGTCTGCTGTTACATAGATAGGAGTCAGGCTGGAGATCTCATAAGCATTTACATTGGAACTTGTGTAAAGGAACAACGGTACGTATGTCTTATTGACGAAGTCGATCGTATAGATACCGTCGTCATCCCTCAAAACTGAACCTGCACCATCGATCTGTCTGATCATGTAAGACTTGCTCTCAATCCAGCTCCAGTCTCCGGTATCAAGGGTGGCGGTCATACTGTTAAGGTCAATGATGAAAACAACTTCTCCGTCGTTGTTTGAACCAAGCACAAGCACCTTGTTGTCACCCATATCGACAAAACTTGTGATATTGAATATCTCCTGATTAGGATAAAGAGATCTCATATCGATTTCATTTACGGTACCGTCATCATTAATTACTACGATATCGTAAGTGGAAACGGTACCTGTAGTGGACTCCGAGAACCAGACCTTATGGAATGAATAAGACCCGATCTGTGTCTCGCCCTCATCCATACCGCCTTCTTCCGCAAGTCTGCTCAGAACTTCGTCGTTGCTCGCAGCTTCAGTCAGAGGACTCGCGGTACCGGAGGCAACATCGAGAAATGAGCGGTACACGGTGGAATTCTGAGTGGTGTAATTATAGGATGATACATCCGCATAGAAACCGCCCTCAGTGGGAGTTACAGAAGATACTGTTACATAGTCACCTTCAATACCTCTTGTAAGAGCCTGAAGGTCAAATGTGGTGGTAACATTACCTGCATTATCATAAATCTGAAGTTCATCAACATAATAATCATTTAAGTCAACAGTCTCGGGATCAGTACCTTCAGGAAGTGCGAGGGACCCCGACATACGGAATACATAACCGTCTTCATATGTGCACTGATAATCCGAGTAAACATAATCAAAATCATCAGGATTGGCGGTCTGCTCAAGCTCGATCTTATTCAGGTTATACCAGGCATCATCACCTGATACCTTCTCCCCGCCTCTGTTCTTCTTACATCCGGCGAACATCGGAACCATCAAGCTCAGTGCAAGTCCGACAGCCATTGCTTTTGTTGATTTCTTCATTTTAAGCCCCCCTTAAAACAAATTACTTAAATGCCAAATACCGATTCCTAATTTCAGTGAGTCAGATAAACCGGACTCCTCTTTATCGATGTCGTCATGATCACGGAATTTCTGTCGCCGGCTCTTCTCATGAGTATTCTGCCGTTATCAGAAGCAAGACATGCGGCCGCGGTACAGAAGTCGGAATCAAGTCTCTCCGGTGTAAATCCCATATTAAGCGGAACCCTTACCGCCTTGAGAAGTCTTGAGTCAAAGTATGTCACGAAGCACCCCAGGTCCTCCGCGATCTTTCTTACGGCTTCACTGTCCTTGGATAGTGCGGAAACCGCCACGGTCACAACCGCATCAGGATTGATGTGATATTTCTCGATATAATCACGGCAGGTGCGTGCCGAATAGTCCGGATCAGACCTCGAAGACACCTCTATGCCGAGAACTACTATCTTAGGAACGAGTGTAAGGACCTTGCCGTTCTTCGGTATATCCTCCATGCGGGCGCATGTGATGAATACCGAATACTTATCTTCACTGTTCGCGGAAGCATAAGCCTGGTTCAATTCGTTCTTCTGATTCGACTGGAACAGGAACGGTCTGTAGCTTAATGAGTCGAGAACGGGCTCGCTCATCTCAAGAGGAAGGTCGCTGTATACATCTACCGTACCTCCGTTCTTGATGAATTCGGTGATTTCCTTAAGCAGATTCTCGTCGTCGGCCTTCATCTGGTAAGACATTACCGTACGCATGAGATCCGGAGCCGTATCCTTACGGTCATCTTCACCGGATAGTGCTGTGGAACCGAGGATAGAAGTTATCTTATCGAGTATCTGGTATGTATTGTATCCGCCGGGTCTTAAGATACCCGCATACTTACCGTCAGGGGTAATGTTGATCACGGGGAACTTGATGTCCGAGGGATAAAGACGCTCGAGCAAAAGCTTTACGCAGGCTTCCTGGTGAAGGAGCAGAACCACGGTACCGTCGGCTCTCTGCCCTCCGGCAGCATAAGAAGAGATGAATGATTCGAGGTTGTCGATCCACTCGCCTTCCGCATTATCTATAAGTTTCTGGCCCGTTAACTTCGCCCTGTCAGAGCGCGCGTAACAATAAAGATACATAAATGTAACTTCCTCCACATACAGTTTATCAATAAAAATAAATAATGGAATATCAAATTTGCCCTCTGATATCATAAAAAGAAAATGCGAAAGGCGGAGATTATATGCGTATTGTTATCATGGACGGCTCGGCAGCAAACCCGGGAGACCTCGACTGGAAGCCTTTTGAAGCCATAGGAGACGTTACGGCATACGATTACACTCCCGCTGACAAGATAATCGAGCGCGCTTCGGGGGCCGAGGTCGTTATCACAAACAAGACACCCTTCACGGAGCAGATCGTGGCGCAGCTTCCGGATCTCAAATATATCGGCGTGCTCGCCACCGGATTCAACGTGGTTGACCTGAAAGCATGTGCGGACAGAGGCATCGCCGTCACAAATGTCCCTGAATACGGCACTTTCGCCACTGCCCAGATGACCATCGCCCTTCTGCTCGAGCTCGCTGACAAGGTCGGACTTCACAACGAATCCGTCAAGAGAGGCGACTGGGTAAGATCTACCCAGTTCTGCTACTGGCTTGAACCTTTGACGGAGCTTGCCGGCAAGAACATCGCAGTTGTTGGAATGGGCAAGATAGGTTCCCGCGTGTCAGTTATCGCGGAAGCGCTCGGCATGAATGTTCTCCCGGTACCCCACACTTTAAAGGATCCTGCGCATGAATACACTTTCGAGAAGGCCGTAAAGAAAGCTGATGTCATCACACTTCACTGCCCTCTTACGGAGGAAACCCGGAACCTTATAGATAAAGACGTTCTGGCTGATATGAAGGACGGAGTCTTCATCATAAATGCCGCGAGAGGACCTCTCGTTAACGAAGCCGATATGGCACAGGCGTTAAAGTCGGGAAAAGTTGCCGGATTCGGCTGTGATGTAGTATCCGTCGAGCCCATGGAGGAAGCCAATCCCCTGCTCACTTCGCCCAACACCATCATCACACCGCATATCGCATGGGCACCGAAGGAGACGAGAGCCCGTCTTATCGAGGCTGCCGCGACTAATCTCAAGCTGTACACAGACGGCAAAACCGGATCTGCTATCAATCAGGTCAACTGATTTTTCCCTAAACTATTGAAGGCATCTCGATTTGTTGCTCGAGATGCCCTCAACATGGAATAAGGGATAGATATAGAAAATTGTCTGAATCAACATCGAAGTTTCCTTCGATAAGTGAATGATAACAAGTTAAACGTTAATAATCAACGGAAAAATTGATAATTTTTCGTGACTAAATTAATCATCTCTTAGTATCGACTGAACGATAATTCCAACGACCGTGATAACAAGGAATAATTCAAGTGCGATCGACAGTCTGATGGCGTCATCAGGGAATCTTGCACTGAACAATCCGATGCATGGCTTGGCGATAAGAACACCGATCTCCTTAGCCTTCAGGATGGATGCTGCGGCATAGCCTGCGACGCGTCCTCCGGCAAGAGCATTAAAGATGATAAGAGCGAATCCTTCGAACTTGATAGCCAGCATGGAGATAAGAGCACCGAGGATGAGTCCCGTGAATGCACCGACCATCATCGAGACCATATCTGAACCCATAAGAGCCATCGAGATCTTGGACAACAGGAATGCGCCTCCGACCGAAGCTACAAGCGTGCCCATAATCTGATACAGTCCGTATCCCAAAGCCGCGAGACCCAGGATACATACAGCCATTACAAATGAATCAACTGCCGTCGCATTTGTCTCTCTCATTACGCCTTCGCCGACTTTTCCGTTAAGGAAGCTGTCACAGATGATCCTGCCGATAGCATAACCGGAAGCACCCGACATAATGATTACGGCATATCTGTAGAAATTGATGCCGGCACATGCGACGAACAGACCGCCTACAAGAATGATTCCCAGAGCAATTGTGTCAAAGCCCATCTTCTTTTAATCTCAGACAGTCATCAAGTATCTGTCTAACCTCCATTTCGGTACTGGCACGGCACAGCGCAACCTTCATTCTGGATGCACCCGGGAAGCCCTTGACATAATGGGGCATAACACCGCGCATCTCACAGACTGCGGTCTTCTCCCCGACTTCCTTGATTCTTCCGTGAAGTTCACTTAAGAGCATATCACATTTTTCTTTGAAAGATATGTTTTTAATAGTTTTGTCAGCGTTTTGACATAACAGGTAATCCTTCACTTCAGAGAACAGCCACGGGTTACCGCACGCTGCCCTTCCGATCATCACTCCGTCCGCTCCTGTGACATCAAGGATCTTCCTCGCGGAAGGCCCGTCTTTAACGTCTCCGTTGGCGAAGAAATACACTCCGCAGTCCCTGACACTCTCGCGCATGAGACGTATCTGTTCCCAGTCAGCTTCACCCGCATACATCTGCGCCGCGGTCCTGCCGTGAACGCAGATTGCCTGTGCACCGTTGGCTGCGAGTATTTTCGCGAATTCGGGGCCATTTTTACTGCTGTCGTTAAAGCCGATGCGGGTCTTTACCGTCAGTACTTTACCGAGTTTTTCCGTGGCCTCCCGGCTTTGGCGGACGATTTCTCCCGCGAGCTTCGGAGTCTTCAGAAGTCCCGATCCCGCACCCGTCTTCACCACCTTCTGCACAGGGCATCCCATGTTGATATCGAAGATGTCGACGCGTGACAGAAGCTCGTCCTCGCAGATGATCTTCATCGCTTCCGTAAAGTCTTCCGGGGTGTTGCCGAACAGCTGAATGCAGGTGACGCCCTCAGTCTCCGGATTGATCCTCATGAAGCGGTAACTCTTGCCTACCCCGTTCATCACGACAGAGCGTGCACTCGTAAGTTCCGTGGGAGCGTAATCCGAGCCTAACCCGTGGCAGATACCTCGAAAAGTTACACAGGAAAAACCCGCCATTGGGGACAGTGCCACCAGCGGATGCGTTGTATCAAATAAGTCCGAAAAATCCCGTCTCATAAGCCTTTACAGCCAGTACGCCGAGGACAGTCCCGAGCACCATCGAGAAGAAAACATCCGTGAAAAAATGCACGCGCAGATACAGCCTCGACAGGGCTATAAGGCCTGCATAGATGAGAGCCAGAATAGCGACATCCTTGTTCAGGAAGAACAGCACCGTGGCAGCGGCAAATGAACTTAACGTATGGCCTGACGGGAAAGAATAATCCCAGGGCTGTTTGATGAGAAGCTTGTAATTCTTATGGAAGAACGGACGGCTTCTGCGGACGACATTCTTGATGATGAGGTTGCCGATGGTGATACAGAACAGCAACGCGATAAGCATGCTGTAACCGATCTGTTTCTTAGTCCCGTCAAGCGTCATGAGGGCGAGGGCCGAGAAAATCCAGATCAATCCGAAGTTGCCGGTACTTGTCACTGTGACCATCAGCTGATCCATGAAAGGTGAGTACAGATAATCGTGAAGTCTCTTCAGATTACGAAGTTCGAACTGACAAAAACGACTGACTTGTTTGTCAGTCTCTGTCTCGATCTGCCTTGATATTTTCTGGCTCTGTTCTCTGAAGCCGGACTCGATGATTATTCTTTTCATAGGACAAATTCTATCACACGAAGCGCGACGGAACGTATATTTTTTATACATTTGGCACTTGTAATTACTTAAAGCGCGCGTGAAAATATAATCCGCGAACGATTTGGAGTTGATTTTATGGAAGATTGTCTTGTTTACTTTTTCACCGGATTCCTCGACAGCGGCAAGACCACCGTCATAGGCGAGTGGGCTTCTAATGAAGCTTTCAGAGGAAGAAAGATCGTAATTATCGCCACAGAGGACGGAGATGTCGAGTACGACGATCTCGAGTTCCCTGACGGCATGCCTGTCATCATCGAGAAGGAGACAACAGAGATCAACCGCGACCTGATGTTCAGGATCGAAGCCGAGCACAAGCCCGATGTCATCTTCATTGAGTGGAACGGTTCCGTCTCCCCCGGTAAGTTTTTTGATGAGGTGGATGTGCCCGAGAGATGGGCTCTCGCGGCTGCCGTTGTTGTCATCGACGCGACAACTTACAGCGAGTACTACAAGAATATGCAGACATTCTTCGCGGACTATTACCGCTACTGCGACACGGCGATCTTCAACCGCGTTGATCCCGAAGTAAACAATATCCCTAAGCTTCGAGGCTCGGTTAAGTCCGTTAATCCCGGAGTTAATCTGCAGTTCTTGAGCACGGACGGCAAGCTCCTCGATATCGGAGACTTCCTGCCTTACGACCTGTCACAGGATGTATGCGAGATCTCCCCTGACGACTTCGGTCTTTTCTGGACAGATGCGCTCGACAACGCACCCAGATACAACGGTAAGAAGGTTAAGCTTACAGGACAGGCGGTCACTTTCCGCGAATTCAAGGGCAAGGCCTTCGCACTTCAGAGGCAGGCATATACATGCTGTTCTGCCGATATCGGACAGATCCATCTGTTGTGCTTCTACGACATTAAGCCGGGCTTCCCCGTAGGACAGTGGCTCAAGGTAACCGGAACGGTAAGATTCTTCGAAGATAACCAGAATGGTCAGAAGATCCAGGTTCCCTGTCTCGAGGTCACGGACTATGCGATCACAAGCAAGCCCGAGACGGAGATAATCTATTTCAGCTAACAATAGAAAGAAGGTATTCATATGGCAACAAAGGTAGACGTTTTCTCAGGATTCCTCGGAGCAGGAAAAACAACACTTATCAAGAAGCTCATCTCCGACGGATATGACAAGCAGAAGATCGTATTGATTGAGAACGAGTTCGGTCAGATCGGTATCGACGGAGGCTTCCTTAAAGAATCAGGCATCGAGATTACAGAGATGAATTCCGGATGTATCTGCTGCTCGCTTGTAGGCGACTTCGGCACGGCATTGAAGGATGTAATCGACAGATTCCATCCCGACAGAATCGTTATCGAGCCTTCAGGCGTAGGCAAGCTTTCCGATGTCGTGGCGGCTATTAAGAAAGTCGAAGACACGGAAATTTGCGGAACGGTAACCGTTATCGACGCGAGCAAGTGTAAGGTTTACCTGAAGAACTTCTCCGAGTTCTACGAGAATCAGATCAAGTACGCAGGCACGATCATCCTTTCACGTACATCCGACATCAAGCAGGAGAAGCTCGATAAGGCTGTCGAGCTCATCAAGGCAATTAACGATCATTCACAGGTAATCACAACACCCTGGGAGCAGCTCACGGGAGCTCAGATCCTGAGTGCTATAGAGAATCCTCTCACAGCTGCCGATATGGCTGCGGCTCTCGCTGAGGCTGAAGAGCACGAGCATCACCACCATCATCACGATCACGACCACGACGATCATGACCATGAGCACGAGCATCACCACGACCACGACCATGATGAGCATGACCATGACCACGAGGATCACAGCCACTGCGATCATGAGCACGGCGTATGTCACTGCGGTGAAGATCATCATCACCATCATGCAGATGAAGTCTTCGATTCCATCGGATTCGAGACATCCAAGAAGTTCACTAAGGACGGCATCGAGACAGCTCTCAAGGAGCTCGACGAGACATCCTCTTACGGTATGATCCTCCGTGCCAAGGGTATCGTAGCAGGTGAAGACGGCAACTGGATTCATTTCGATTATGTTCCCGGCGAGACTTCCGTCAGAACCGGTCCCGCAGACGTAACGGGCAAGCTGTGCGTTATCGGTTCCGAGGTCAAGAAGGACGCAGTAAAGGAGCTCTTCGGCATCTGACCGTTGTGTTAGAATAATTGATAATGAAAGCTTCTGACTACATAGTTGAGTATCTTCTCAAGAAGAACATCACCGATGTCTTCGGTTACCCCGGAGGCATGGTTACTCATCTTATGGACTCGTTCAGCAAGTCTCCGATCAGAGCCCACGTGACATATCATGAGCAGGGCGCAGCCTTCGCTGCATGCGGGTATGCCCAGGAGACCGGCAAGGTTGGCGTAGCATATGCGACCTCCGGTCCCGGCGCGACAAACCTCATCACGGGTATCTGCAACGCTTACTTCGACTCCATCCCTACGCTGTTCATAACAGGGCAGGTCAACACATTCGAGTCCAAGGGAGATCTCGGCGTAAGACAGCGCGGCTTCCAGGAGACAGACATCGTTTCCATCGTTAAGCCCGTTACGAAATATGCAGTCAGGATCACTGACGCGGACAAGCTCCGCTACCACCTGGACGAAGCTTTCCACATCGCTTCGGAAGGCCGTAAGGGACCTGTCCTCCTCGACATTCCCATGAACATCTTCAGGGCTGAGGTCGACCCCGATGCTCTTGAAGGATTCGTTCCTTCTGAAGACCGCTCCGGCACTTCATTCGACGAACTTAAGGCAGCACTCGCCGCCTCTTCCCGTCCCGTCCTGCTCGCAGGTTCGGGCATCAAGTCGGCAGGCGCGGTGGAGCTTCTTAACAAAGTCGCATCCAAGCTTAATATCCCCGTCATCACCACGATGCTCGCGATAGATACGGTCAGGAATTCCTACGGATTCATCGGAGCTTACGGCTCGAGGACAGCGAATTTCATCGCGGCGAAAAGCGACCTGGTAATCTCCCTCGGCGCACGTCTCGACGTCCGTCAGATCGGAGCCAGAAGAGAGCAGTTCGCCCCCGGTGCGAGAATCGTAAGAGTAGAGATAGATAAGGATGAGTTAAGCCTTAAGGCTCACGACGATGAGATCCAGGTTAATGCGGACGTTAAGGATGTGCTCGATGCCATGCTCGATGCGAAGACTAAGGATCTTGAACTGTGGAATATGATCTGCGGCAAGATACGCGACGAGCTCGCATTTATCGACGACAGACTTCCTAACAGGTTCGTTCATAATATCAGCAAGGTTATTCCCGAAGGCTCTGTCATCACTACCGATGTAGGACAGAACCAGATATGGGTCGCACAATCATTCGGCGTTAAGAAGGATCAGCGTATCTTCTTCTCCGGCGGACACGGCGCGATGGGTTATTCCCTCCCCGCAGCCATCGGATGTGCGCTCGCTTCGGGCAAGGAAGTTTATTCCTTCCAGGGAGACGGCGGAATCCAGATGAATATTCAGGAGCTTCAGACTGTCGCGCGAGAGAATATCCCCGTCAAGATAATCCTGTTTAATAACTCTGCCCTCGGCATGATCCGCCATTTCCAGGAGATGTATTTCGATAACAACTATGTTCAGACAGTACCCGAGGGAGGTTATACGGTGCCCGACTTCGAAGCTGTTGCCGGCGCCTACAAGATCCCGTACAAGTGCGTGACTTCTCCCGAAGATATTGACGACGGGCTTTTCGATGTGCCCGGACCTCAGTTTATCGAGGTGAAGATCACAGAGCCCACGTACGTTTTCCCGAAGCTCGAGTTCGGCAAGCCCAACCAGGATCAGGAGCCGTTGCTTGACAGAGAAGAATACGATTTTATAATGACACTCGACGAAGGTAATATAAAAGAAACATTACAAAGCTGATTAGAAAGGCCGTTTATTGTAAACTAGAACAATGAGAGAGAAGAAATCTGAAGAATTCGAAATAGATCTGCTCGAACTTGCCCAGGTGCTCCTGAGCAAGTTCTGGCTTTTGTTCCTCGTGACCGTTATCACTGGCGGTATGGCCTTAGGCTACACCTTTGCTTTCGTAAAGCCCGAGTACACGGCTAGCACGCTCCTTTATGTAAACAACTCCAACATCTCGGTGGGAAGCGCAGCGCTTTCAATCTCGAGCGCGGATCTCTCCGCTGCACAGAAACTCGTTAACACATACGTAGTTATCCTGAAGTCCAGAAGAGTACTTAACGAAGTTATCGAGGAATCCGGAACCGACTACACATACAAAGAGCTTTCCGACCGCATCAGCGCGGCTGACGTAAATAATACCGAGGTCTTCAGTATTACGGTTACTACAGAGTCACCTCAGGAATCCGAGAGAATCGCGAACATCATCGCACGTGTTCTGCCGGATAAGATCTCGGAGATCGTTAACGGAAGTGACGTTAAGATCGTTGACTACGCGGTCATCCCCTCTTCCAAGAGCGGACCGAGCTATACCAAGAATACCGCTATCGGCGGCCTTGCAGGCTTCGTACTCGTAGCGGCGATCATTATCATCAGATACCTTCTCGACGACAGTATCCACAGTGAGGATTACCTCACGGAGAACTATCCCGACGTACCTTTGCTTGCGGTTATCCCTGACTTAAACGATGCCAAGGCCGGCGGCTACGGATACTCGAGATACGGACACTACGGCACCGCAGCTAAATCAGCTTCCGCGCCGAATCACAACGGAAGGGAGGGTGCATAATATGGCTAAGAAGAAAGTCGGAAATGCCGCTTCCAATCTCGCGATCGAGCAGCAGTCCATGATCGGACCTCAGCTTAACTTCGCATCGAGCGAGGCCTATAAGCTTCTTCGAACCAACCTCATGTTCTCCTTCCCCGCCGAAGAGAAGTGCCACGTTATAGGCGTTACATCGACATTCCAGGGTGAGGGTAAGTCCTTAACTTCCATTAACCTCTCATACACGCTCGCTGAAGCTAAGAACAGAGTATTGCTGATCGAAGGCGATATGCGTATCCCTAACTTCGCGAACAGACTTAATCTGCGTAAGAATCCCGGTTTATCCGATCTTCTCGTCGGACTTAATTCCATCTCCGACGCAGTTCAGAGGATCGCTTTCAATGTGCCTAATGCATCAGAACCCGTTAAGTTTGACGTCATCACAGGCGGAAGCATTCCTCCGAACCCTTCCGAGCTTATGCAGTCCGACAGAATGGAACACCTCATCAATACTTTGAAGGAGTTCTACGACATTATCGTGCTCGACCTTCCTCCCGTTACCGTCGTTACCGATGCTCTTCTGGCATCCCGTTACGTCTCGGGTACGGCTGTAGTCGTAAGAAACGAGCGCGCTTCCAAGCGCGGTCTTTCCGACACCATGAGACAGCTGCGTCAGGTAAACGCCAAGATCATCGGTTTCATCTACACCAACGCGGATGTTACTAAGAGCAAGTCGTACAGCAGATATTACAGTAAGTACTACAAGAAGGAATATAAAGCATAATTACGAAGGTACGCTGATTGCTTGATTTTCATTCACATCTTATCCCCGGAGTAGACGATGGCAGCAAGGATCTGTCAATGTCTATGGGTATGCTCGATATGTGGAAGGAACAGGGCGTCAGCCACATCTGTGCCACGCCCCACTTCTACGCGGACATGAATAACCCCTCGCGTTTCATCGAGAAGCGTAACGCAGCTTATGCTTCCCTTATCGATGAGATAAGCCGCACTCCCGATCCGGACTCGTATCCGTCCATCTCACTTGGTGCCGAAGTTTACTACTTCAGGGGCATGAGTTCCTGCGAAGATATAAGCAGGCTCTGCCTTCAGGGAACACGCTTCATCCTCGTCGAAATGCCGTTTCACCCGTGGAGCGACTACATGATAAAAGAAGTATCGGAACTCTCCTCCGCCGGGCTCATCCCTGTAGCAGCACACATCGAGCGTTATATGAAGATCCAGTCCCGTGCGAAGATGAATGCTTTTCTCGACACGGGCATCATGATACAGTGCAACGCGTCCTTCTTCCTCGATCCGAGGACAAGAAGGAAAGCCATGCGCATGATAGCTGACAAGACTATAGATTTTATAGGCTCTGACGCACACAACCTCGACACGAGAGCACCTAACATGGGACCTGCCATAGCAGCCATAACCAGGAAGCTCGGAGATGATGCTCTTGCTCACATCAGACATAACGGCAGACTCATCACGGAACCTGTACCGGCAGCATTTTCAGGAGGAGCGGCATGAAAAGAAAACTGACATTGCTTCTCGGCTTCGTCCTCCTCGGAGTGGCGGTGTTCTTCGGTGTTAAGGCATTCCTTGACCTGTATTCTCCGACTAACGTACAGACAGAGCAGTATGGCCCTGCTCCCGTTGTCCTCGAGACCGCCGACCCCGACAATCCCGTCACGGGTCAGGTCCCCGCAGCCGCCAGCCTTCCTGAAGAGGGCGAACAGGTCCTGTCCGTGGATTTCGACGCGCTTCAGGCCTTAAATCCCGATATTTATGCCTGGCTTGAGATTCCGGGCACCGATATCTCATACCCCGTAGTACAGAATCCGTACAACGACAGCTACTATCTGAGGACCAATTCTGACGGAAATTACTCCGCCGGAGGCGCGATCTTCTCAGAAGCGACCTATAACGGAACTGATTTTACGGACCCTGTGACAATTCTGTACGGACATCACATGAATGCCGGAAACCTGATGTTCGGGCACCTTCAGGACTATTATTCAGACCCCGAATTCCTTGCTTCGGACGTCCATATCAGGATATATACGAGGGCCGGAATGCAGGAATATGCAGTTTTTGCTGCAATACCATTTAACAGAAACCATATTTTGTATTATAATGATATGCATGATTCCTATGCCTTCTCAGAATTCTTTGATTCTGTAATGGGTATAAGAGAACTGGGGGCATATGTAAATGAAGACCATGCACCCTCTGATCCTGAGACGGACAGAGTACTGATCTTATCCACATGTCTCGCAGGCGACAATACCAGACGCTTTTTGGTTATGGCAACTTTGGTGCAGTAACCAATGGCTAATATAAAATATTAAGAAAGGAGATATAGCTGATGAAGAAATTAATCTCAATCATCGCGGCAGCGGCTCTTGTATTCGCTTTGGCAGTTCCTGCTATGGCAGCAACTTCAAGCCCCTCGCCTAGTGGTGGAGATGTTGTTTCAAGTGCAAGTTCAACTTCTGATGACTATCTGGTCAGAATTCTTCCTGCTGCACCTACACAGGAAGAGCTTTCTGCTCTCTCTTCTAGAGCGGCTGAGATCGGCGGTGAGGCTGAGTACTCCACTGACTGCGTTAGCGTAGAGATCGTTAACCATGCCGGTGCTGTAGTCACATCACAGTACTTCCAGGAAAACACTGCAGTACTCGTATCATTCGTCCGTAACGACGCCAGTGAAGTCCTCGCAGTTCTTGCTTGGAATGCTGCAACTCATACATGGGATTCCGTATCTTTCATTCAGGACGGATCATCTGTATTTGCTACATTCCCTCACCTTTGCAACGTTGCATTCGTAGTTAAGGGCCTCGAAGACGGTTCCGCTTCATCATCTACAGCAGGTTCTGCTACCGATTCAGGTGCAGCAGCCGGTACAGCTGCAGATGGCACTACTTCTGCACAGACAGGTTATACAGCAATCGTTTGGATCGCTCTTGCTGTTGTAGCCGTTGCAGGTGCTTGCATTTGCTTCAGAACATCTAAGAAGTCGGCAGTATCTGCTGCCTGACTTCATATAGCAAATGTAATAATTTGCTGGCAGCAATGACCCCCCGTATTCTAGACAACACGGGGGGTCTTATTATGCTCTTAATCTTTGGATCCGATGATCCGTATTATGCAGGTTCGTAGAATGTATCTACTATGAGTTGCTGAAGTTCATCCTCATCTACATAGAACTCCATGAACTGCTCGCCTTCCACAGACTCTCCTGCGGGAACTATGATCTCGCCCTGCTCGTAGTTAAGGAATCTATCCGCATACTCTTCAAGTCTGTCAGTGGAAAGATCGGAAACGACATAGCCGTTAAGCTGTGAGAAAGAATTAACCGCGAAGTCCGGATCTTCACTCAGGCGCTCGCCGAGAGCCTCCATCAAAGCAACCATATAAGTTCTCTGTCTGCTCATACGGCCGATATTCGTGGGATCATCAGCCATGGACATACGGGCTCTTACGAATGTAAGCGCGTGGTCTCCCTCGAGGTGAACCGTCTCGCCCATAACGAGCGTGTCATCAACGCCCTCGAAATTATCCTCTACAAGTACATCTACACCGCCTACGAGGTCATTAAACACGGGCACGCCGCCCATGGTAACAGCAAGATAATTATCTATCTCGGTATCATAAAGAAGCCTCGACACGGCGAAAACGGTATCACGGCAGCTGTCCTGTCCGCCTGAACCGTAAGTGTGTGACAAGGCAATCTGCATATTTACGATGCCCTCATACTGACCGAATACGTCGTACTTACGGATGCCGCACATAGTATCTCGGTTGATCTGAATGATCTTATAAGATCTGTCCGTGTTGTCGAATACGACTAGAAGCAGAAGATCAGCCTGGCTGTAGTTATAGTAGCCCTCGGAATCATCCACTACTTCATAATCATCCGTACCGATAATAAGGAGTGTATCGATATCCTCTCTGTAACGGTACTGAGTCCCGTCAAAGTTGATAAGTCTCTCGGCCGTGGGAGACTCCGACATCGGGTCATCAACATGCTGGAATGTAGGCTGGGGCTCGGTAGGGACAGTCTGACGGTCCACTTCTCCTACAGGAGATACTGATGCTTTGTTATGCATATATACTGCAGCACCGGCAGCCAAAACTGTTATAGCTACACCCGCCGCAACGACCGCTATCGTATTCTTTGTGGAATCGTTCATTATGCTTCGACCTCCTGACCGCAGCGGTCACAGGTTATGGATGTTCCCTTCTTTATCTTGAGAGGTGCTCCGCAGTTGGGACAGTTCTTACCGATATAGCGGGTATTGTACTCGTTCATCGTATTAACTCTGTCAGACATCTCGAATATCCTGTTCGTGCGGTCATACGTGAGTCTTACAAAGTACCCCTTCTCGACTGCGCAGAGAAGTCTTCTCTCGTAAGCACAGCCCTTCTTCTTATGTTTCTTGTTAAGAAGCGTATCCATACCGACGATTCCGTCAGGATCCTTCTCGAAGATCCAGTTACTGTTCGATACGGCTGAGATGATCAGCAGTCCTCTGATACCGAGCACCGTAAAAACGATGCCCATTATCATAAATATGGTGCTGAATACGATTACGGATGTTTCCATCTCTCCCGTTACAAAACATGCAAGGAGCAAAAGTCCCCAGCATAGAGCGGGAAGAATACCAAATACCAGACCCAGTATCGACCAGACAAGCGTAGATGTGTATTTTCCGTGATTCTTATACATATCACACTCTCCTTAAGTAGGAACCGCA